>JAPSLU010000306.1 GCA_031180405.1 Bacillus sp. (in: firmicutes)
ATAGACTAAAAATGTTAATAAAAATAATAAGTGGATCCACCATGCTACATAGAAAATAACGATTGATCCTGTTTCCCCGACGAAATTAAGGATAAAGGCAAAGGAAGAGGCTAACGGTTCAGACCAAATCAATTCATGGCCATGCCAGATAATCCCCATCCCATTCCCTATTAATACGGATACCATTAGTCCTCCGATAAATAGCAGAACAAGTCCTGATTTAAAGCCTCGCTTTAATCTGACAAGCTTTTCAACATAACGGCGATGAAAAGCCCAGACGACAGCTACTAAAATCATAAACGTTACGATCTCTTGGAAGAACGTGAATGCAGGATACAACGGTCCAAGCGGTAAGTGGACACCCGGAATTAGTCCTTTTATAATAAAGTCGATCGCCCCAAATTGAACAAGAATAAACCCATAGAAAAACATGACATGAATGATTCCACTCTTTTTATCCTTTAAAAGCTTTTTCTGACCAAAAACATTGACCCATATTTTCTCAAGTCGCTCCTTAACCTTCCCGTCAAATTCGACCTTTTTACCGAGCTTTATAAACGCTATCCTTGTGCGAATCAAATAGATAAAAAGATGGATTGCGTAAGCGGTTACAATAAGAAATGCCAGAAAATTCACCCATAGTAATGCATCCACTTTTGTTTCCCCCAATCTCCCATTTATTACGGCCTATTCTTTTCCCCTTTTTAAAGACATAAATTAATACTTTTATGATAATAAATGAATGAGCACTCAGTCAACACCTTTTGTTCGCTTGGTACAATGTATTCATTTTTCAAGCAAATATGCTCTAGCTTATTACATACATAAAAATTGAAAAATCAGCTAAACCTATTATGAAATATTGCAGGTATGCTACTAGGAGGTATTGCAGTTGAGACTATTTTTCATCTTTAGCTTTATCATAGTGGCAATTATTTTTTGGCTATACTTAGATTACCATCTCGGAAGAAAGAAGCATCTCTTAAGATCAAAATATAGACAATACCCTTCTAGAAAAAGTGATATCACACTTTTCACCGATGGAGAATCACTTTACAAAGATCTGTTTGAGCACATTAAAAACAGTAAGAAAAGTATCCATGTGTTATTTTTCATTATACAAAATGATACGATCAGTCATGAATTTTTATCTCTTTTGGGTGAAAAGGCAAGCCAGGGTGTTGAAGTACGGCTACTAATTGATTATATCGGGTGTTCAAAGTTATCTAAGAAAACAATAGCCCTACTTAAGGAAAAGGGTGTACGCGTCGTCTATTCCCATAAACTTAAGTTCCCTTATCTTTTTTACACACTTCAGGCTAGAAACCACCGAAAAATTACCGTTTTGGATGGATCGATTGGGTATTTAGGCGGCTTTAATATCGGCAAAGAATACTTAGGTCAAGATCCAAAATTTGGTTTTTGGAGAGACTTTCATCTAAAAATAACCGGTGAAGGAGTAACAGATCTACAAACGCAATTTTTAACCGATTGGTATGATTCAACCGGTGAAAATGATTTACAGGAAGCACGGTATTTCCCAGCCCTTTCCGCAGGAAAAAGCAAACAAATGTTTATCTCGACCTACGGAGAAAACCTGGAAAATCATTTTCTGTCGTTTATTAAAGATGCTAGAAGTGAAATTATTATATGTTCTCCTTATTTCATCCCGGGGAAGAATATACTTGATGAATTATTAGCAGCCATTGCTAGAGGAGTGAAGGTGAAGGTCCTTGTTCCAATGAATAAAGATCATCCTTTGGTTAAGGAAGCTTCATTTCCATACTTTGGTCCACTTTTGTTAGCAGGCTGTGAAATTTACCGCTTTTACCACGGTTTTTTTCACTCCAAGATGATCGTCATTGATGATCATTTATGTGACATAGGTACTGCTAACTTTGATAAACGTAGTTTTTATTTAAATGATGAGATGAATTGTTTAATTTATGATCGAGAGTTCATTCAAGATGTAAAACAATTTGTTTACTCTGATTTTAAACGCTCTGAAATATTAACATATGAATATTACAAAAGAAGATCTTTCCTTCACCGTGGGAAAGAAGTCTTCGCAACACTTGTTTCTCACTTTTTATAAAAATTGGAGGAGGAGTCCGATGATTATCAGATTTGGATACGTTTCACACGCACTTTCCCTTTGGGACTGCTCCCCAGCTAAATCCTTAACCTTTACCAGATGGAAAAAACTTGATGTACAAGAACGACATGATCAGCTTTTATATGTGACAAAACAAAACCTTGAACACACCTTGCGCATGATTCACTACAATATTGCCCACGAAATAATGCTCTATCGTTTATCATCTTCGATCGTGCCATTGGCTACACATCCAGAGGTTCTGTGGGATTTTAAAACTCCTTTCAAAGATCTTTTGTTGGAAATTGGGGCACTTGTGCAAAAATACAAAATTCGTGTGAGCTTTCATCCAAATCAATTTACGTTATTTACAAGTGACAAAAAGCATATTACCGAAAATGCCGTTGGAGATATGGCTTATCACTATGATTTATTGGATGCAATGGGCCTTGCTGATAAAGCAATTATCAACATTCATGTAGGTGGTGCATATGGGGATAAGCAAAAAGCGACCGAGCGGTTTCATCAAAATATTAAAAAGCTTCCTACGCACATAAAAAAGAGAATGACCCTTGAAAATGACGATAAGACTTATACAACCTCTGAAACATTGGCGATTTGCAGGAAAGAGCACATTCCCCTTCTCTTTGATTACCATCACTTTATGGCTAATAAAGAGGTGGATGAACGGGTTGAGGAGCTTCTTCCTCACATCTTCCCTACATGGGAATGGGTTGGAATCCATCCAAAGATTCATGTCTCTTCCCCTAAATCTGAAAACGAATTCCGTAGTCATGCCGATTATGTAGATCTAGAGTTTTTAATGCCATTATTGAAGGTGCTGAAGGAAATGAATGTGGATGTTGATTTTATGATTGAGGCGAAGCAAAAAGATAAGGCAGCCTTGAAGCTATGTGAGGATGTTTCGAAAATCAGAGGTGTGAAGCGGGTTGGTGGTGCTACGATTCAATGGTAGCTGAAGCCTATTATAGGCTGCTACAGCAAGATATTTTCGATTGTGAAGATTTATTTACGTTTTTGGACCAGTTATTTCCGATTCTCAGATTTTATTTTCGATTGTGAAGATTTATTTACTATTAGTCAAAATTCGCCACAATTCGCGCACAAAAAAACTCAGATGCATCATATACATCTGAGTTTTTCTTATTACATCTTTTCAGGTGCAGAAACACCGATAATTTGTAACGCATTTTGCAAAGTAACTTGTGTTGCCTTCATCAGACCAAGTCTTGCACGGCTCTTCTCATTATTTTCAGGATCTAACACCTTTTCAGCATTATAGAAGCTGTGTAAAGTAGATGCTAAATCATAAATATAATTCGTAATACGGTGCGGAATACGCTTTTGGGCCGCTTCTGCTATAGCTTGTGGGAATTCTCCAAGCTTTTTCAGTAAGTCAAATTCTTTTTCAGACGTAATTTCATCTAATTTAAGATTATCTTCATATGTTAGTCCTTGCTCTTCGCCTTGGCGCAGCATGCTGCAAATACGCGCATGGGCATATTGTGCATAGTATACCGGGTTTTCGTTTGACTTGGATACAGCTAAATCAAGATCAAAGTCCATATGAGTATCCGCGCTTCTCATCGCAAAGAAATAACGCACGGCATCAAGACCAACCTCTTCGATTAAGTCTCTCATTGTGACCGCTTTTCCTGTACGTTTACTCATTTTCATCTTCTCACCATTTTTATAAAGGTGCACAAGCTGAATGATCTCGACCTCAAGTGTTTCTTTGCTGTAGCCTAACGCTTCAATAGCTGCTTTCATACGAGGAATGTAGCCATGGTGGTCTGCTCCCCATACATTAATCAACTTTGTAAATCCACGATCAAGCTTGTCCTTGTGGTACGCAATATCAGGTGTTAAATAGGTGTAAGAACCATCATTTTTAATTAACACACGATCCTTGTCATCGCCAAATGTTGTCGAGCGGAACCAAGTAGCACCATCTTCTTCGTAAATATGGCCTTTTTCTTTTAAAGCTGCAAGAGCATTGTCGATTTTTCCATTGTGGTAAAGAGATGTTTCAGAATACCATACATCAAAAGGTACACGGAATCCTTCTAAGTCCTCTTTAAGCTTGGCCATTTCATATTTTAATCCATACTCTCTGAAAAACGCTAAACGCTCATCACTTGATTGATCAACGAACTTATCACCAAACTCTTCTGCAAGCTTTTTCCCGATGCCTACAATGTCTTCACCACGGTAGCCGTCTTCTGGCATTTCAGCATCCTTACCTAGCGCTTGGAAATAACGTGCTTCAACAGAAAGAGCCAAGTTATTGATTTGGTTCCCTGCATCATTGATGTAATACTCACGTGATACATCGTAGCCTGCTTTGTCTAAAACATTACATAAAGAATCTCCAACCGCAGCTCCACGTGCATGACCAAGGTGAAGATCACCTGTCGGGTTTGCTGACACGAACTCTACTTGAACTTTTTCATTGTTTCCAATATTAGTTTCGCCATAGTCTTTGCCTGCTTTTAGAATGGTTGGAATGAGGTCAGTCAAGTAGCTGTTGTTCATATAAAAATTGATAAACCCAGGTCCTGCGATTTCAATTTTATCAATGGATCCTTTTTGCTTATCGAAATTAGCGACGATTTCTTCTGCGATCATACGAGGAGCTTTCTTTGCAACACGTGCAAGCTGCATCGCCATGTTTGTTGAATAGTCTCCATGTGCTTTTTCTTTTGGAAGTTCTAATAACACATCTGGAATTTGGGTATCTTCTGCTAAACCGGCTTTTAACACAGCTGCTTTAATTTCATCTTTTAACCGTTCTTTTACTTGCTCTACGATATTCATTTTTTATCCTCCTTGTATGTCATCATTAATTTATGTACATGTTTCTCATTTTCGTCTATTTGCAAATCATATAAAATAACGAGCCTATCTTCAAGCTCAGTTTTATCAATCGTTATAGATTTTGTATGTATCTCAAGCTGAAGCTTTCCAAATGGTGTGGCATAATCGGTTAAGGTTGTTGCGTCTTGGA
>JAPSLU010000307.1 GCA_031180405.1 Bacillus sp. (in: firmicutes)
AAATAAAATGGCTTTCGAAGGATCGGGTATATTTAAATAAACATTTAAAAGACATTGCAAGGGCTTGTCTCAAGAAAAAAAAAGAAAAGCAACTTTTACTTACAGAAAAAAGGTGAGGAATGCCTCACCTTTTTCGCTATTGCTCTTCTTTTTTCCCTGCTTCTTCTGCAAGTTGGTCAAAGGACTTTACTTTGCCATGAGGATTTTGTGATTGTTTACGAACAGTCCACTGGCGTTCTTTTTGGGATTTAGATTGAGTCATAATCAAACTCCCTTTGCCTCATATTTAGCCTCATTTTAAGAGGCCTCTATTATTTTTTCCTGAAGATACAAATTCAATTCTTAGACATTACTTTATGGTGAAAGAAGAACAATTACCTTGATCAGCCCTGTAGGCAATAACTCAATTTAACTTTGCATTTAATTTCTGGCGATTTAATGGGAACCTATATTTACTTTTTTAACACATAGTAAAACAGCTGAAGCTAGACATCGAAACCTAATTCGCTTTTTATACTATCTGATCTTTTTAAAAAAAGAACCTACATGGGTAGATTCTTTTCTCAACTATGATGTTGCTACTTTTTTATCAAGTAAACCTGTATTAGGAACAATTTGTGGAACTTTCGATATTTCTACGGAACGAATGTGATGGCTTTCCATCTCATGGACTTTAAATAAATACGAACCATATTCGATAAAGTCACCTTTTTTTATATCATATTGTTCCGTTAATACCCAACCCCCAATTGTATCAACATCAGAATCATCGATGTCCAATCCTAGCAACTCATTGATTTCAGTAACTAGTACTTTACCGTCAATGATATACCTAGAATCTGGCATTTTTTGAATAAGTGGGACCTCATCCGCATCAAACTCATCACGAATTTCCCCTACTATTTCTTCTAAAATATCCTCAACTGTTACAAGACCAGCTGTTCCACCATATTCATCTATTAAGATAGCCATGTGAATTCTTTCTCTTTGCATTTTAAGGAGAAGCTCATGAATTGGTATAGATTCAATGACTTGAATAATTGGTCGTACATATTTTTCGATTGAAAAGGTTTTTTGATTTTCGACATGAATAAGATCCGTGAAAATTTCTTTAATATTGACTATACCAATAATATGATCTTTATCCCCATCAACAATCGGATATCTTGTATATTTCTCATTTTTAATGATTTCAAGCTGCTCATGAATTGGTGCATCAATTGAAAGTGAAACAATTTCAGTACGTGGTACCATAATCTCCTTTGCAATTCGGTTATCGAATTCAAAGATTTTATTCACATACTTAAATTCAGATTGATTAATCTCACCACTTTTATAGCTTTCCGAGAGAATAATCCGTAATTCTTCTTCACTATGGGCCAAATCATGCTCTGAAACAGGTTTAAATCCGAATAAACCTGTAATAAATCGAGCGGATCCGTTTAATATCCAAATAAAGGGGTACATTATAAGATAGAATCCCATTAATGGCTTTGCAAACCATAAACTAACAGCTTCAGCCTTTTGAATTGCAACTGTTTTAGGTGCTAATTCTCCTACAACCACATGCAAAAATGTAATTGTAATAAAGGCGATTGAAAATGATAACACAGTCGCTACAGATGTTGGGAGATCATATTGCAAAAACAATGGTTTTAGCAAATGTTCAATTGTCGGTTCACCGAGCCACCCTAAACCTAAAGCTGTAATGGTTATCCCTAATTGACAGGCTGACAAATATTCATCAAGATTATTGATGACTTTTTTTGCTGCTCCTGCCTTTTTGTTTCCTTCTGCAATTAATTGGTCAATACGAGAGCTCCTAATTCTGATGATCGCAAATTCAGAAGCAACGAAAAAACCCGTAAGAGCGATTAAAATTGCAACAAGCAACAAATTCACTATGTCCAAATAAGCTTCCTTTCTCCGTTAATGACGGAAAAGGAGTCACCTCCTGAGAGTTAAATCTAACAATATTCTTTTAATTTATTTGCCATCTTATTATCAGCGTCCGCTTGGAGTACAATAAGGGATGCGATAACTCTATTTATTTTTAACACTGCCCCATATTATCACCCCACAGTTTTAGTTAAAATTATCATAATACGAAAGAAACTCATCAGTCAAACGTTACACCTAGTCGATTTCTTAAATAAATATGTGATATTCCGTTTAAAAATACCTTTTTCAAAGAAAAACAACATAATATGCTCAGAAATGAACATTTTTATCATTTTTCCATTAATTCCTATTTAAAAAATTAAAAAAGCAACCAATTATGATTGCTTCAGCTCAATAAAAAACTATATTTATACCCCGATTTCCTTTTCCGGAATTAACGATCACCTACTGCTATATCCAACTGATATTTTTCCTTAGGATAAACAATATGATGCTGCATCTGGTTTTCGTGAACCATCGTCACCTGTATTTATAGAGAGTAAATACAGGATATGTATTAAATAAACTTTCATCAAAATCTCATAAAATGTTCAGGTCTTTTAGACTAATTTTTCATCCCACGATATGTTGCTGTTGTCAGTTCTTTTATATACGGTTCCAAATCAGGCATATTCACATCTTTTGCTAATTGTATCGCATGATTAATATCATAAGGAATTCGAACAAATTGGATTGAAAAAGGCGCTTCCTTCATTGATTGATATTCTCCTTCCAAAATGACATAGGCTGCCTGTGTAAGATCTAGCGGATTTCCAACACTTCCTGTGTTAAACAATGTTTTCCCGTGTAGGTGTTGTATAAATGCATTATGAACATCACCATAACCAACAACATCAGGTTTAGGCGTAGAGTACCCTGTAAATTCAGTGTTTTCAAACATGCTTAATCGCTTTTCTATTGTATCCCATGGTTGGGTACGGGTATATAAACTTTGTGGTGACGCATGAATTAGGCGTATGAATTTCCCACTCATATAAAAGTCTAGTGAAAACGGCAACGACTTAAGATAGATATTTTGCTCCGCTGTTAGTTGCTTCTGGTGCCATTTTAATGTCTCAAATTCGGTTTTTTTTGTGATAAAATCATCCCAATTTCCCTTTAAGACTTTTTCACATGTTTGTCTAATTCTTTCGATTACCTTATAAGAATCAGGGCCCTTTCCGACTAAATCGCCGAGACAGAAAATTTGCTTTATATTTCTTTTTTCAATATCGTTAAGAACTGATTCTAATGCTGGAATATTCCCATGTATATCCGAAATTATGGCTATTTGTTCCATATATATCCCCCTTACTTCTAAGCAGCTTGTCCATTATTTATTAAGGCTCTTATCTAATAAATTGTTACTAATTAACCTATTAATTTGTTTAAAACAGTGTTTTTATCCTATAAAAGGTAAAATTCTAAGAAGAAAAGATGCCACTAGACCTTATATAGTGCTAGTGCTGTTTCATCCAAGTTACTAATAGCAACAAAGTTTACGAAAATAGCCTTTCTAAAAGATTATTGTTTTAAGATGTTCTTTGAATAAAACTGATTATGTTGATTGGAGGAACATAAGCGAAACCCCTGTGGGAGTTTCGTGAGAGATGGAACCAACAGATGCCTCGCGCTGGGGAGGCTTATCCGTCAGCCTCCAGAAAGAAAACACCCCAAAGCGCAGACCAATCAACCTGATACTAGTTTAAATGAATATAGTTTACGAAATAGCCTCTACTGACTAAAAGAGGAATACCCTCAAGTTTGAATCAACTTCAGATTTTTTTTAGTAATATCAGATCGTACTTCTTCTACCTTAATTTAGCATAAAAACTATTTCACTTAGGTACCTTTTTTATGATTAATAGGAAAAGCATCCCTAGGCAAACATAGCCAAAAATTGGGTATAACGAAGTAATTAATGAGCTGTACCCGATCTTACTAATAAATGCGGCCAAACATAGGATAGCGCAAATTATGATCATTCCAGGTATTTTCAGAAAGGAAGCAATTTGTCTTTCAAGTCCGTAAAGGTTTCCAATAACTGATGTAAACACTTCACCATATATGACAGCAATATAAATAAAGTAGATGGCATAAAAGGTTGTTTTCATTACTTCCGCCATCGGAATATCAAATCTCTCTACGTTTGGCAGTGTTGAAAGCGCAATATGACTACTTATTAAAATCGCTGTTAGAAATAGCCCACCAAGCATTCCCCCTCTTTTCAAAACCTTTTCATCTTTAATTTCATTTGCTAATGGTACAAGAACGGCTGATGCCATTGTTAAATTGAAAGCTGCATATGAAAAGGCTGAAATGATCCATTTCAATGAAGCTGATGAGTCCTCAGGAATAACCCCCAATGTATCTGCAGAAAAAGCTTGAACAGCTAACAAAAGACTAAAAATTATTAACATAGGTACAACAATCAGGTTCACACTAAAAAGACCCTTCACTCCAAAATTCATAACAATTACCGTTAACAATATCGTGATAATAACGCCTAATCTCACTGAAAGCCCAAGCTGTTCTCTAAATATAGCCCCCGCTCCAGATAGCATAATCGACGTTAAGCCTAATAAAACAATAAGCATAAAAATATTCACAAATCTTCCTATTTTAAGGCCAAATAAGTAAATCATCACATCTTGATAGGAAGCAGCTTTTATTCGTTTTGATAGGATGAGCATTTTTGTTCCTACAAACATAAAAAGTATGCCTACTAAAAGAATACCTGCTAGACCAAAAACCCCGTATTTTGTAAAAAATTCAACTATCTCTCTCCCTGTCGCAAATCCAGCTCCAACAACCGTCCCAACATACACAGCTGCGATTTGAAAGGAAGTGATCCAAGATCTCCTCATCCAACACACCTCACTAAAGATAAACAAGCTTGTATCATTATATGAAGGAAACACTGGATGATTCTTTTTGATTTCTCTATTTATATGGAAAAAATTCCTAGAGACAAAAAGATTGAAAGTCAAATAAGGTCAAAGTATACTATAGTCAAATAAGGTCAAATAATGACCTTTCATTTTTTATCCCATTAGTCAAAGTTGGTCAAAACCTTCATGATTCTATATTATCTAAGGAGGAGTTTTAAAAATGAAATGTGAAAAATGTCAATTAAAACAAGCTATTGTTCACTTAAA
>JAPSLU010000308.1 GCA_031180405.1 Bacillus sp. (in: firmicutes)
ACGCGGGCGTCGACCGCGAAATTTAGCCAAAACAAATCCCTCCTTTACAAGCTATGTGTATGCTTGTAAGGAGGGATGTACGCTAACTTTTTTTATTTTCGCAAAAGTGAGAAGTTACACCATTTTAAGTAAAGCATCTTTCCCTTTAGTTCCAACAACAATTCCTAGCTTTTCAGCCTCATAAGTGACTGATTCTAAAGGCGCTTCAAGAAGTTGTTCGATCGTTCGAACCCCTACAGCACGACCGGCAATAATTCCTCTATCTTTGAGCTTTTCATTTAATAAAGCGACATCTAGAGCGCCGCACATTATATATCCCTTTTCGCTTGTAATTGCCATAAAATTTGTTTTTGGCAATGCAACCGTAATAGCAGTAAACTGGTTTCCATTAATGACTATTGGAGTCATATTTATCATTGTTTCCCTACACTCCTTTCTTGATATATCTTTATGAACCAAGAAAAGATACGTGTAGATATTTGCCTAATGATTGATGGAATTGCCGCCTAATTTCCAAGCTAAGAGATCACGCAAAAGCTCTGGCATATAAAAGATTTTTTTCTCTGCATGGCTAATTTCAGGATATAACGGTCCTAGTGTGAACATATCAACTGTAGCCACTGCATAAACACGTTCCAATTCAATTTTATTACCATTTATAA
The DNA here is from genome assembly GCA_031180405.1 of Bacillus sp. (in: firmicutes). Taxonomy (GTDB): domain Bacteria; phylum Bacillota; class Bacilli; order Bacillales; family Bacillaceae; genus Metabacillus. The sequence continues at coordinate 663 of JAPSLU010000308.1, forward strand.
AAATATCTGTAACATGCTCTTTTCCGTCTTTTAAGACTTTCATTCGCACGTCAATTCCATCAAATATCATCCGCCCCATAACCTTACCTCTAAACCCTAATCCCTTTAGCTTTAATTGTTCCATCTTCTCTTCTCTAGACTGCACAATAACTTCTTTAAGGACATCTCCTTTTAGGTAAACTTTACACGGGTTAATAGGATGTGGACATATACGATGGAGGTCCTTTCTAGTTACAGGTCCTTTCGGTAGAGGTTCTAAAATGATCCCCGAATTCACCATAGCGACTTCGCCATCACACCATTCTTTAATAGATTGGACGAGCAGCTTTGGAAAAGTCGAATCATTAAACCAATCTAAGGATAAATTATGTGTAGCATTCCCCACTACTTTGGATAGGAATTGTTCACTTTCAATGCTTGCTTGTTGTAGCCACTTCGTTGTTTCAGCACATACTTCTTTTTGCTTTTCCATTGGATAGATTGTTGCTTTATGAGATTGAATTGCTTTTTTCTCGGTATCAATCGTGAGCGAAATTTTGCCAACATATTGCCCGTATTTTCCTGCCCCGGCTATAAGAGTTTGATTAATTTCTTTTCCTTCGGGAAGCACATGATGGGTATGTCCTCCTATAATCACGTCTATATCTGGAAACTCATTCGCAATTATTTCGTCATCACTAATTCCTAAATGAGAAAGGAGTACTATGATATCAGCTTGATCCCTTACTTCCTGAATCGTTTCAGTTAAACTTTCAAAAGGATCTTTTACTTTCCATGCTAATAATTCATAGAATTTTTCATAGAACACAGTCAGACCTAGTAATGCAATTCTTGTCCCATTATTTAATTGTATTATATGATAAGGCACTACCCATTTTGGCCTTTCCCCTATTTCTGTATATAAATTGGAAAGGATCACAGGAAACTGAGCATGTTCATAGAGTGTGTTAAGATCTTCATGAGAAAACGTAATTCCTTCGTTATTCCCAATTGTCACTGCATCATAGCTCAACTGATTTAACAACTGAACATTGGCCTTTCCCTTTGTTGCTTCTGTTATAGGATGAAAGCGATCCGCATGGTCACCAATATCAAGCAATATCATTTGTTCGTGTTGCCTAAGATGACTTTCCCTTTTCCTTTTTAAAAACTGCACAATGAATGGCCAGTTTTCAAAATGACTGTGTAGATCATTTGTATGATAAAGGTGAACCGTCTCTTTCATGTTCCTCTCTCCTTATTTCACAAGCTAGCTATCAAGTGACCGTACAATGATGTAATCTGCGCAACTAATTACTGATCATCCTCATTTGAAAACAAACTTAATTGCTTCTCAGCCAGACCAGTATATTGTATACCTAATCGCTGTATCATCATCTTTGCGTTCTCTGCAGCATCGCCACCAGAATTATTATTAAAAAGCATGTAGATCATTTCTGTATTTTTTTGAATCAAAGCTAAATGTTCTTGCCATTCTTTTAGCTCCTTTTCATTATAACGATATAAATAACGCACATCTCGCCAACTATCGCCGTTTGCTGATTTATTCCATCCATATATATTACGACCATGTAGTCGAATAAGAGTTTTACGTGGGTTAGTAGGATGCAAAACAGTTGGTATCGACCTCTCACCAGCCTGCGGCTCATCGACAATACTATGAATCCAGCCTTCGTTCTCCATAAATTTCAAGGTTTTTTCATAAAAGGTCGGTGAAAACCAAGAACGATTTCTAAATTCAAGAGCAACCTCTGTATCTTCCATTTTTTCTCGACACCATTTTAAGTAGGCTACATTCTCCTTCGTACACGAAAACCACGGTGGAAATTGAAATAAAACCATCGCTAATTTATTTGAAGCTTTTAATGGTTCTAAAGATCTTTTATAAGCGGTAAACATGTTTGATTTGTTATCAAAGGGAATCTCCCCTCGAAGATGACCTGTCATTCCTTGATAGGCTTTTGCAATAAATTGAAAGTTTTCCGGTGTATCTCTTACCCACTTTTCCATATTACGATCTGGTTGAATTGCATAAAAGGAAGAATCTATTTCGACTGTTGGGAAGTGTGCTGCATATTCTTGTAATTTATTTGTTGTATTTGGATTAAGGTAGAGAGAGTCATGATCTCCCCAACCAGTTAACCCTATTTGAATGGTAGACATTCAAAATCACCCTTTTACCATTACAGTTTCCCTATAGTTCTCAAAATTTTCAGGTTTTCTACCAATACTATACCACGTCTTGAAAAGATAGAACATTAATAGATATAAAGAGGCTTGGACATAACTAAAGTGACCATTCTTTAAGCCGTATAATTTCTAGTTTAATTAAGCGATATAAATAAAAAAACCAAACTATTACGAAATTCTAAATTAGAATTTCGCATAATATTTCGGTTTTTTCTTTTGCGATATACTTTTGTATCAACCTCTTTTAAGTTAAAACCTTTTAGTCAATAGAAGACTTATTATTTATAGTAAACCGTTCTGAAAGTTTAGTCCCCTTCTCCGCTTCATCTTTTAAAAATTTAAACAAATCCTCTTTTGATAATGGATAACTAATGAAATAACCTTGCACTTCATCAGAATTCATTCCTATAATAGTAACTAACTCTTCTTCTGTTTCAATTCCTTCACAAACAACCTTGATATTTAAATCATGTGCTAGATTGATCATTGCAGAAGTAATTGCAGCATTTTCCTTTGCATCAGGTAAACCAGTTATAAAAGAGCGGTCAATTTTGAGCACATCAACCGACAACCTTTTCAAATAAGAGATAGACGAATTGCCTGTTCCAAAATCATCAATTGATAAACATACACCTAAGTCGCGTAAGTTTTTTAAAACACTTGATATTTCTTGGTCATCATTTATGAGCATACTCTCAGTCACTTCAAGTTCCAAGGAACTAGGAGGCAATTGATAATGTTGGAGCATGACGTTTATTGTTTGGTCTAAGTGTGAATGGTATAACTGTCTAACCGAAACATTGACAGAGACTTTCAAATCTTTTTTCCCAGACAAGTGAAGATGTTTTAAGGTTCGTAAAGATTCCGAAAGTACCCATTCCCCCAAAGGAACAATATCCCCCGTTTCTTCTGCTATCTTGATAAATTCACCGGGATTCACTATACCTAACTCCGGGTGTTTCCAGCGTATTAGAGATTCGAACGTAGATATTTTCCCTGTCTTCACATCCATTCTAGGTTGATACATCAAATAGAAGTCTTTATTCTTAAGGGAACTTTCTAATGTAGTCTGTATAATAAACTTTCTTTCCTCTTGTTCGCTCAAATTTGACTCGAAAATTTTAAAATAATCTTTACCTCTTGATTTTACATAATACATGGCTTTATCTGCTTTGCTAACCAGTTCATTAATTTCCGTTCCGTGAGTAGGGTATGCACTAATTCCAATACTCGCAGTTGTGCGAAATAATTTATTATCAATAATGAAACCTTGTTTAAAAGATGCCATAATCCGTTTTGCCACTCTTGTAGTAATCTTCAAATTTGGAATATTAGGAGTGATGACAACGAATTCATCTCCGCCTACGCGAGCAAGGGTGTCTTCGGCTCGAATGCTATTAAGTATTCGTTTCCCTGCCTCTATGATTAGTTCATCTCCATAGACATGACCTAAATTATCATTAACAAATTTCAAACGGTCAAGGTCTATATACAAAATACCCACCATAAGAGAATTATTTTTCGCTTCTTCAAGATGTAAAGTCATCAGTTCCAATAGTCTTCTTCGATTTGGCAATCCTGTTAAATGGTCTTGATAAGCTAACTTTTCAATGGTTTTTACGTGTTCTTTTTGTTCCGTTACATCTTTAGCAATGCAAAAAACACCATCTACTTCGGACTTCACAGTGATCGGCATGACCGTTACGTCTAAATCAACAAAATGCCCTTCCTTATGTATGGCTTGGAGCTGAATCCTTTTCGGCTCGCCCTGCAATACCTGATCTAATAAAATGTTTGCTGCTTCAATATAATCACGGGATACGACATTTATGGCACTTTGTTGTAGGATCTCTTCTTTGTTATAACCGAATGTTCTTAACCCCATTTCATTAATAGACAGGATATTTCCTTCTATATCAAGCAAAACAACTGTGTCTAAATTGTTTTCAAAAAGGGATTTGTATTGAATTTCTGAACGTTCTAACCGATTTTCCTCAATGAGTCTTTTGGTAATGTCTTGCATGGTTCCAATAATCATGGTAGGTTGTCCATTCTCGTCCAGCATGGATTGTGATGCGGTATATACCGTTCTTATAGAACCGTCATTTCTAAGAATTTGAAACACATTGGTGACAGAGTGCCCTTTTACTTCCTGTTCCTTACTACTTATAAGCACTTCACGGTCATCGGGATGAACTTTTGATAACAATAATTCAAAACT
>JAPSLU010000309.1 GCA_031180405.1 Bacillus sp. (in: firmicutes)
TACAAACGGAAACACTCTCAACAGTTGAGCGTAACGACTCGAACCAAATCACTCTATAATCATTGAAGGAGTGAACGAAAACAGAGAAAGGAGGTGACATCATGGCGAAAGTATTAGAACTTCAATTTTTAAACACAGAGGGAAAAACAGTAAAAATCAACGTAGACTCTCCTATCGATCCTGTTGATCCAATTGCCATCACAACAGCAATGGACAATATTTTAGCGAGTAATATTTTCTTCACAAGTGGTGGGGAATTTGTCGCTAAGAAAGGTGCACGAGTTGTTGAAAGAAACGTAACAGATGTTGAACTTGCATAATGTGATGAGGGCTGACACCGTTTGTCAGCCCTTTGTTCATAATCCTTATGGAAAGAGGTGAAAAAATGGAGCAATGGTTATCCGTGATTAGTGAGGTTGGCTTTCCTATTATTGTGACACTTTATTTGCTGAATAGGATTGAAAGCAAGCTTGATACGTTGAACCAGTCAATCCAGATGCTGCCTGCACAGCTAGGAAGGAATTAACATGACTGTACTGAGAGAATCGCCACTGGCGGTTCTCAGACTGTAGACAAACTAATTGAAATTGAGTTTGCTTGCAGTCTTTTTTTCTTTGGCTGTTTTTCGCAAACTTTTTTGCTTTGTAATAAGTGTTGAAATAGTTGATTTGAGCTCCAGGATGCTCATCTTAAGTGGGGTGGGCGGTGAGCCTCCTCAACGCTTTGCGTCTGCGGGGTCTCACCTGTCCCACAGCTCCCACAGGAGTCTCGCATATCCGCCTCCAATCAACTTACTTAGTTTTTTAAAAAGTACTATGGAACAAACTAATTTCTTCCTATAATTGGATTAAAAACAACAAAGTACTTAATAGAAAACGATATTATACCAGCAGTACTTACACAAGACCGCGTACAAAAGAAGGATTCTTCCCAAAACATAAATATGTTTACGATGAATATTTCGATTGTTACTTATTTCCGGCGGTGAAATCTTGAAATACTCTACAACGACTAAAGAAGGATATAGAGAGTACAAATCTCGAAAGGGGTTCGGAATGTAACTCATTCCGAACCCCTTTTGTCGACAATCTGAGAATCGCCAATGGCGGTTCTTTTTTTTTGGCTCTTTTCTGAAAGTTTGTTACTAATTGACCTAATTATCTGGAGGAAAACACTTTTTATAGCATATAAGGTACTTTTCTATGAAGAAAAGATGTTACTCGGCGTAATACAGAGCGATTGTCTTCGGGTTACTAATAGCAACAAAGTTTACGAAATAAGCCTTTAGTATACATAAAATGGATTGCGTTTTAGTACCTGTCCCCCCTGTCCCCACGCCTCACAATATGCTAATATAATAATAGTGCAAATTATAGAATAATATTCATGTAAAATAAAATTACGAGGAGTGTAAGAATGAAAGTGATAGAGAGTATTATCAGTGGTACGAATACATTATTGTGGTCGTATATATTAATTATTATGTTAATAGGATTAGGTTTATATTTTACTTTCCGAACAAAGTTTGTTCAATTTCGCTTAATTGGTGAAATGTTCCGTTTACTAGGAGAAGGTGCGAGAGCTGATAAAAAGGGTATCTCTTCTTTCCAAGCATTTTGTATTAGTACCGCTTCCCGTGTTGGGACAGGTAACTTAGCTGGTGTTGCCATCGCAATTACAACTGGTGGCCCAGGGGCTGTTTTTTGGATGTGGCTTATCGCTTTGATAGGGGCAGCATCTGCCTTTGTTGAAAGTACACTAGCGCAAATATACAAAGTAAAAGATGGAGATACATTCCGTGGCGGTCCTGCTTACTACATGGAAAAAGCGTTAAATGCGCGTTGGATGGGTGTGACTTTTGCTGTTCTTATTACACTAACCTTCGGATTAGCTTTTAACTCTGTTCAAGCAAACACAATTACGAGTGCATTCCATTCATCATTTGGTTTGAATAAGGTCGTTATTGCTATTATTTTATCTGTCATTACTGCTGTCATTATCTTTGGCGGTATTAAGAGAATTGCAAAAGCGTCTGAGATTATGGTACCAATTATGGCTGGAGCCTATATTTTAGTCGCACTGTTTATTATGATTACTAATATAACTGAAGTCCCAGCTGTATTTGTGTTAATCTTTGAAAGTGCTTTTGGTTTACAAGAAGCCGCTGGTGGTGCTTTAGGTGCTGCCATGATGAATGGAATTAAACGTGGGTTATTTTCAAATGAGGCAGGAATGGGAAGTGCACCAAACGCTGCCGCTACTGCTGATGTAAGTCACCCTGTTAAACAAGGTCTTATTCAGGCTCTTGGCGTGTTCGTTGATACACTTATCATCTGTAGCTCAACCGCGTTTATTATCTTACTATCTGGACTTTATACATCAAAACAATCAGATGGTATTATTTTGACACAGCAAGCACTTGAAACATCTATTGGATCATGGGCTGGTATTTTCCTATCTATTATCGTTCTATTGTTTGCATTCAGTTCAATTGTCGGAAACTATTATTACGGTGAATCTAATATTGAATTTATTAATAACAACAAGCTATTCCTTAACATCTACCGTATCGCTGTAGTTGCAATGGTTGCATTTGGTTCTTTAGCATCATTAAGCTTTGTTTGGAGCTTAGCTGACCTGTTTATGGGGCTAATGGCCATTATCAACTTAATCGCGATTACGATACTTGGCAAAATTGCTTTTTCTGCACTAGCAGACTATACAAAGCAACGTAAAAACGGCAAGGATCCAGTATTTTATGTAGATTCCATTAACGGGTTGAAGAATGTTGAAGCCTGGGACAAAGGGACAGGTTCATCGTCCCAATCTAAGTAATCCGTCTGAAGCTAATATTCCATCCCTTTTAAAAAAGGACTGTATTATTACAGTCCTTTTTTGCATTTAGTAAAGCTATGTTCCCCCCCTTAAATTTTTTCTATAAGGCTGTTTTCGTTTTTAATATGTAGTGAACGATAGACGTAAAAAGCGAAACAAGGAGGATGATTGAATGAAAAATGCTGAGATTACTCATCAGCTATATCCTCCTTTTACTTTAGGGAGTTTTTGATATTCTTTTTTACTTTTTGCCAACTCAAACACAGTTTGCCTAAGGTTCAACAATTTTTTTGCATCATTTGTTACAACACAGTGTTGATTTGACCATTCTATATTCGCAATTTTTCCGTCCACGATAATTGTCCATTTATCTGTTTCAAAGGGAGTTTGTAAACAATCAAGTTTGGATGGTTCTAATGCTTTTAATTCAAAAATGTTAATTTCTCTCATTTTATTGTAGATCATTGTCATTTCGTTTTTAGTTAGTTGAAGTCTAGTTGTTACTATTCCGTCGGTTACTAAATCTTTCTGAATTGTATCGTTAAAAGTATTAATTGAATTTTTCCCTTCTACACCAAAATTGATCGAGAAATTAAAATCATTTGGCATTTCTGATGGTAAAGATACAGTATTTTTACTTGTAGCGTCTAAATTCACTTTTTTTAAGGGAAATTCTGAAGGACTATTTTCTGAGTTATCTTCATTCATATCAATATTGTTTGAACATGCTGAAAGTAGAATTAGTAATGAAATAAACATAATATATATTTTTCTCAATTTAACCACCTCATACAGATAGTCGATACTGTCTGTAAATTGGTTTCAATTTTTTGCAAGAATTTCATAAATTCTTGAACAGTAAAAAATGGACTGTCACACTTGGGCTGACAGTCCATTTCCTATGTACTATTCCCCTCTTTCAGGAGCAAACTCAACAGCCTGACGAATCGCTTCCATTAAGCTTTTTTCATCAGCAATTCCTTTTCCTGCAATATCAAAGGCTGTTCCGTGATCGACACTTGTACGGATAATTGGTAAACCAACCGTAATGTTCACACCTGCATCTAATCCAAGAACTTTGACAGGTCCATGACCTTGGTCATGGTACATCGCAACAACAATATCAAAATCTCCACGTACTGTACGGAAGAATAGCGTATCCGCTGGTAGTGGCCCAACAACGTCTATCCCCTCTGCTTGTGCTTTTTCAACACCTGGAACGACCTTTTCGTCTTCTTCACCATATCCAAATAATCCATTTTCTCCTGCATGTGGATTAATACCACAAACAGCAATTTTCGGAGAGGCAATTCCTGATTTTTTCAGTGTATCGTACGCAAGCTTAATGACATGATACACTCGCTCAGGATTAATCATTTTCACAGCATCAATGATTCCAACATGTGTTGTGACATGAATAACCTTTAAGTTAGGAGCTGATAACATCATTGAAAAGTCCTCTGTACCTGTAAGGTCAGCAAGAATTTCTGTATGACCAGGGTATTTATGACCACCCTTGTGTAAAGCTTCTTTATTTAAAGGTGCGGTACAGATCGCATCAATTTTATTTTCTTTTGCTAACTCAATCGCAGTTGCTAAATATTCAAAAGCAGCATGCCCTGCTTCTGCAGAAACTTGCCCAATTGGAAGATTTTCGTCTAACAGATTGAGATCTAAACAGTATACAGTTCCATATTCATAAGGAAGGTCTTGAATCGATTCAGCTGGAACTACCTCAATGTTTAGCTCACTTTGCACAAAACCTTTTGCTCGCTCGAGTATTTTACTATCTCCGATCACAAGAGGACGACTAAGATCGTACATTTCTTGTTTTGCTAAGCTTTTTAAAATAATTTCTGGACCAACACCTGCCGCGTCACCCATTGTAATTCCAATAATTGGTTTTAACTGACTCATGCTCTCACCCTTCTTTTGTTTGCCATATATTCAACTACATTCACTAATGATTTTTCGTGACCAAATCCTCCTGCTTTCGTTACAGCCCAATAACTATGTTGTTCATTTCGTAATTGACCGAACGGAAGACCTGGTTCTACCTCAGAGTAAAGCTCCATTTCTGTCATATTCAGCTCAGAACAGACAGCTTTTGCCGTATCTCCACCGGTTAGGACCAAACCTTGGATAGAAGCACAATTTTGTAGGATCCCTTCTGCAATCTTACCTAAACCTCTAGATATAGCTTCACTTACCTCAGTCAATGTGAAGCCAAGTGTCT
>JAPSLU010000021.1 GCA_031180405.1 Bacillus sp. (in: firmicutes)
GTCGCCGCATCGCTCATCAATTAGCATTAGGTGAGCTAGAGGACCACTATGTGACTGTTGATATAGAAGAACAACAACCATCTATGTTTGATATGTTACAAGGGTCGGGTATGGAACAAATGGGTATGAATATGCAAGATGCTCTAGGAAGTTTTATGCCAAAGAAAAAGAAAAAGAGAAAATTAACGGTTCGAGAAGCAAGAAAAGTAATAACAAATGAAGAAGCCAGTAAACTTATTGATCTTGATGAAGTCTCACAGGAAGCGGTTGTTAGAGCTGAACAAACGGGTATTATTTTTATTGATGAGATTGATAAAATAGCTGGAAAATCAAAAGGTGGATCAGCAGATGTCTCTCGTGAGGGTGTACAAAGAGATATTCTTCCTATTGTTGAAGGTTCAACTGTTGTAACGAAATATGGATCTGTTAGAACAGATCATATGTTGTTTATTGCTGCAGGAGCTTTTCACATTGCGAAACCTTCAGATTTAATTCCAGAATTACAAGGAAGGTTTCCGATTAGAGTTGAGCTAACAAAGTTAAGCGTTGAGGACTTTGTAAAAATTCTAGTGGAACCTGATAATGCCTTATTGAAACAATACAAAGCTTTAATTGAGACGGAAGGTATAGAATTAGAATTTTCTGACGAAGCTATTCTCAAGATAGCTGAAATAGCATTTGACGTAAATCAGGACACAGACAATATTGGTGCACGAAGATTACATACAATTCTTGAACGTCTTTTAGAAGATCTTTCATTCGAAGCACCTGATATAAACCTAGAAAAAATTGTGATAACACCGCAATATGTAGAAGACAAACTAGGGAAGATTTCAAAAAATAGAGATTTAAGCCAATTTATATTATAACATTTATAATTTCATATGTTACAGGAGGAACCATACATGTCTTTATTACAAAAAACACGTAAGATTAATGCCATGCTTCAAAGAGCGGCAGGAAAACCGGTAAACTTTAAGGAAATGGCCGAGAAACTTAGTGAAGTTATTGAAGCAAATATATTTGTTGTTAGTCGTAGAGGGAAGTTGTTAGGCTTTGCTATTAATCAGCAAATTGAAAATGAGAGAATAAAGAAAATGTTGGAAGATCGTCAGTTCCCAGAAGTTTATACAAACAATTTATTTAACATTACAGAAACTTCTTCAAATATCGATGTATATAGTGAATACTCAGCTTTCCCTGTTGAAAACCAAGAATTGTTTAAAAATGGATTAACAACAATCGTTCCAATTATCGGTGGAGGAGAGCGTTTAGGAACACTTATTTTAGCGAGAGTTCAAGAACAATTTGCTGATGAGGATTTAATTCTTGCAGAATATGGTGCAACGGTTGTCGGTATGGAAATTCTTCGTGAAAAAGCAGAAGAAATTGAAGAAGAAGCACGTAGTAAAGCTGTTGTTCAAATGGCTATTAGTTCACTTTCATATAGCGAACTAGAAGCGATTGAACATATCTTTGAGGAATTAAATGGAAACGAAGGTTTATTAGTGGCAAGTAAAATTGCAGATCGTGTTGGAATTACAAGGTCTGTTATTGTAAATGCTCTTCGTAAATTAGAGAGTGCAGGCGTTATTGAATCACGTTCACTTGGGATGAAAGGTACTTACATTAAAGTATTAAATGCCAAATTCTTAGTTGAATTAGAAAAGTTAAAAACAAACTAAATAAACATTTATGAAAAGAGGATGATCCATATGGATCATCCTCTTTTCCGGCTAAAGAATAAGTTTTAAATTAGCAACATGTAAAAAATGAATTGGAAAATAATTATATGTAGGGACTAGTCGATTTATATGATACGGTATAATAGTCGTAGAAGGAAAACCTCTCTCTTAATTAAATCATGTACTCGAATCCAGTAAAACCCGTATAGTACAATAGTCCTCATTTGAAAATAGATAGAAAATCCGACTTTTTTTACAAAGTCTTAATAGACTTTAAGACTATTATTTCATACAATTAGAAGAAGAATTAACATATTTCGACACTATACGATACGTATGTACTTTTATTTTTGTGAGGGGATATCATGAAATTATTTTCAAATACAATTACTAGTTTAGAACAAGCAATCTCTCAATCAACAGTAAAGCAAAGAGTTATCTCAAATAATATTGCAAATGTTGATACCCCGAACTATAAGGCACAAGAAGTTCGGTTTGATGGTGTGTTAACAAATGAAATGCAAAAGCTCCAAGCGTTAAAAACAAATAGTAAGCATATTGATTTCGGTGGTTTGGACTCTTCCAGTTACCAGATCATAACTAAAAATAATACGCAATATAACCACAACGGAAATAATGTTGATATAGATCAAGAAATGACTGAAATGGCAAAAAATCAAATCAAATACAACGCATTAATTGAAAGATTAAGCGGAAAATTTGATTCACTAAAAACTGTTATAAAAGGTGGCAATTAACGATGTCTATTTTTCAATCGATCAACACATCTGGTTCAGCATTAACTGCTCAACGTGTAAGAATGGATGTTATTTCTTCAAACATGGCCAATATGGACACGACTAGAGGAGAATTTGTTGATGGACAATGGCAACCATACCGTAGAAAAATGGTTGTAACTCAGCCGCAAGGAAATCAATTTTCATCCTTTTTAAATAAGGCGATGGATTCATCATCAAGAAGAACAGCTGGAGTCAAAGTAACCGAAATTACCGAGGACCAAACACCCTTTGAACTGATATATGATCCAGAACACCCAGACGCTAATAGGGAAGGTTATGTGGCAATGCCAAATGTGGATCCTTTAAAAGAAATGGTCGATCTTATAAGTAGTACAAGATCATATGAAGCAAACGTAACTGTTATGAACGCATCTAAAGGTATGCTAATGAAGGCACTAGAAATTGGAAAATAGGTGATAAGAATGATTAACAGTGTAAATCCATTTCAATTGGCTACGCCGCCAACTAAAGTCCAACCAAAGATTACAGGTATAAATGCTAATAATACAGAAAATAAACTCAGTTTTGCAGAAACTTTGAAACAATCCATTAATGATATTAATAAAGCACAATTGGAGTCGGACAAAATGACAGAGGCATTAGCGAGTGGAAAAAATGTCGAGCTTCATGATGTGATGATTACAGCTCAGAAATCAAGTATTACGCTTTTAACAACTATAGAAGTGAGAAATAAAGTAATAGAAGCTTATCAAGAAATGATGAGAATGCAAGTTTAGTAGTATTTTATGTTTCTTATTTAGAAACGATAATGCCACTAAAATGCGTATGTCATTGTAACCGGGGGATTTTATGGAATGAACGAAAAATTGATGAATGCAAAAAATAAACTAACCGGGATATGGCAAGAAAAAAGTAATATACAAAAGACCCTCATTATTACAAGCATTATTTTGTTTTTGGGTATCGCAGGGGTGTTGACTTACTTTGTTTCTAGACCGAATTTAGTACCTCTTTATTCTAACCTTTCTCCAGCCGAAACAGGGCAAATTAAAGAAACACTTGATGCAAAAGGTGTTACGTCAGAAATTTCGAATAACGGTGCCACAATTATGGTACCAAAAGAAATGGTAGATACTTTAATGGTTGAATTAGCCGCTGAGGGTGTTCCTGATTCAGGGATGATTGATTATTCTTTTTTTGGTCAAGATTCCGGCTTTGGGATGACGGATAAAGAGTTTGACGTCATTAAACTTAAGGCAACACAAACAGAGTTAGCCAATTTAATGAAAGGTATAGATGGCGTTAATGACGCAAGCGTCATGATAAACCTTCCAACTGAATCTGTATTTGTAGGCGATCAAACAGAAGGTTCCTCAGCATCTGTTGTTCTTAATCTAAAACCGGGGGCACAATTAGATCAAGAAAAGGTAAATGCACTATTTCACTTAGTCTCCAAAAGTGTACCAAACCTCTCTACTGATAATATCGTCATTATGGACCAAAACTTTAACTATTATGATTTGAATGGTGGTCAAAGTACAGTACCAGGTACTAGCTATGCATCACAGCAAGAAATTAAATCACAGATTGAACAAGACATTCAACGTGATGTACAAAAATTGTTAGGTACAATGATGGGGCAGGATAAGGTAGTAGTTTCGGTAACAACTGATATTGACTTCACACAGGAAAACCGTGAAGAGAATCTTGTCTCTCCTGTAGTAGAAGGTAGTGACGAAGGGATAGCCGTAAGTGTTGAGAGAATTACCGAAGCTTATACCGGTGATGGAGTTGCTGCAGCAGGTGGTGTAAATGGAACTGGTGAGACAGATGTTCCCGGGCTTGAAGCAACTGTAGAAGGCAATGGTGATGGTGATTATGAGCGAATTGAGGAACGAATTAATAATGAAGTGAATCGTATAAATAAACAAATTGTTGAGAGTCCTTATAAAGTTCGTGACTTAGGAATACAGGTAATGGTAGAGCCTCCAGACCCGGAAGATCCTCTGTCATTTACTCCAGAGCGTGAAGACGATATTCAACAAATACTTTCAACGGTTGTTAGAACATCTATTAATAAAGATGCTAATGCTGAACCATTAACAGAAGAGGAAATTGCTTCTAAAATTGTCGTTTCTGTTCAGCCATTTGATGGCAAACTGCAAACAGAATCAACTGAAACTGGTCAAGTTATTCCAATTTGGATTTATATCGTTGGAGGAGTTTTATTACTTGCAATTGTTGTGCTTATAATCCTCTTATTTAAGAAGAAAAAGGAAGACGAAGAGGAGTATGAAGAAGAATTAGTAGTTCAGGATACGGTTGATGTGAAAGATATTAATAGTAGTAGTGAAGTTGAAACTGAAACAACTGTACGTAAAAAACAGTTAGAAAAAATGGCGAAGGAAAATCCAGAGGACTTTGCAAAACTATTACGTACATGGATATCAGAGGACTAGGGGGTTAAGTATTGGCTAGAAAAGACAATAATACGTTAACAGGAAAACAGAAGGCCGCCATTCTCTTAATCTCACTAGGTCCAGAGGTGTCAGCATCTGTGTACAGGCATTTATCTGAAGAAGAAATTGAGAAGCTTACATTAGAAATTTCAGGTGTTCGTCAAGTTGAAGCCGTAAAGAAAGAAGAAGTAATAGAAGAATTCCATGATATTGCTCTAGCACAAGAATTTATCACTCAAGGTGGTATTGCTTATGCAAAAGAGGTGTTAGAAAAAGCTCTCGGAGCAGAGAAGGCTTCAAGTATTATTGATAGACTTACATCATCACTACAAGTAAAGCCATTTAATTTTGCAAGAAAAGCTGATCCGTCTCAGATCCTTAACTTTATTCAAAATGAACATCCACAAACAATTGCACTTATTCTTTCTTATCTAGAGCCTTCTCAATCAGGGCAAATTTTATCAGAACTACCACAAGAGTTACAGGCTGATGTTGCAAGAAGAATTGCAGTAATGGATCGTACTTCACCTGAAATCATTAATGAGATCGAACAAATACTTGAACGAAAGCTTTCATCAACAGTAACTCAAGACTTTACACAAACGGGTGGAATTGAAGCTGTCGTTGAAGTGTTAAACGGTGTTGACAGAACAACAGAAAGAACAATACTTGATTCACTTGAAATTCAAGATCCTGTTCTTGCAGAGGAAATTAAAAAGAGGATGTTTGTATTTGAAGATATTGTTACACTTGATAACCGTGCAATTCAGCGTGTAATCAGAGATGTTGAAAATGAGGACTTAATGTTATCACTAAAAGTGGCTAGTGAAGAAGTACGTGAAGTTGTTTATCAGAACATGTCTAAACGTATGGTAGATACATTTAAGGAAGAAATGGAATATATGGGACCTGTTAGACTTCGTGATGTAGAAGAAGCTCAATCTAGAATCGTGGGTGTAATTAGAAGACTTGAAGAAGCTGGTGAAATTGTCGTTGCCCGTGGTGGAGGAGATGATATCATTGTCTAAGCTCATAAAGTCACAATTTACTTGTCATCATGAAGAAAAAAAACAGATAGCTATTCAAACGTTAAAGGCGCTTCTACAAGAAAAAGTGGTTGAAGATGATCCAGAATTAGTAAAACAATCATCCTTCATTATACAAACTGCAAAAGAAGAAGCTGATCAATTAATTAAGAGTGCTTTAGAAGAGTCTATGATAATTAACCAGCAACTAATTCAAGAAAGAAATAGCTGGGAACAAGAGCGTGAGCAATTAATAGAACAGGCTAGACAAGAAGGGTATACAGAAGGATTAGAGCTAGGTAGACAAGAAGCACTAAGACAGTTTCAAGCAAATATCCAAGAATCCACTCAAATTATAGACCTTGCTAAAAAAGAGTATGATGAAAAAATACAATCTGCAGAAAATGCTATTTTAGAGCTGTCCATAAAAATTGCAGAGAAAATAATTAGTTTTAAACTTACAGAAGCACAAGAAAATTATTTGCCTCTTGTAAGAAAAGGATTAAATGAAGTAAAAGAATATGAACATATAAAAATACATGTTCATCCTATTTATTACGAATTTGTACTCTCACAAAAAGAAGAACTTAGGTCATTGGTGACCAATGCCACAGACATTAACATTTATGCTAATGCAGAAATAAATGAACATGATTGTTTTATAGAATCAGTGTTTGGACGAATTGACATTAGTATTGATACACAATTAGATCAATTAAAAAAGCGGTTATTAGAACTACTAAATTAGAGGTGACCCAATGAGAGCAGTCGATTTGATTCAGTCAATAGACGCCCTAGATTCTTATAAACGGTACGGAAAAGTAAAAAGAGTTGTTGGATTAATGATTGAATCTAGAGGTCCAGAAAGTTCAATTGGGGATCTATGTTATATCTATGCTGGTTCTTCCAATAAATCAAAGATACCAGCTGAGGTTGTTGGTTTTAAGGATGAAAATGTACTTCTGATGCCATATCTTCAAGTTACAAATATTTCTCCTGGAAGTATTGTTGAAGCCACTGAGGAGCCTTTGATGGTTAAAGTAGGTACAGGTTTAATTGGACAGGTTGTTGATTCTTTTGGCTTACCATTAAATGAATCATCACTCCCAAAAGGATTATCCAATGTTCCAACAGATCAATCACCTCCAAATCCAATGAAGCGTCCACCTATACATGAAAAAATAGAAGTAGGTGTACGTGTTATTGACAGTCTCTTAACTGTCGGTAAAGGCCAACGGGTTGGGATATTTGCAGGTAGCGGCGTTGGAAAAAGTACATTAATGGGTATGATTGCAAGAAATACAAATGCAGATTTAAATGTTATTGCCCTCATCGGAGAACGTGGTCGAGAAGTTAGGGAATTTATCGATAGAGATCTTGGACCTGAGGGACTAAAAAGATCCATAGTTATTGTTGCAACGTCAGACCAACCAGCGTTGATGAGGATGAAAGCGGCATATACAGCTACAGCGATTGCAGAGTATTTTCGTGATAAAGGGTTAAATATCATGTTTATGATGGATTCTGTTACTCGTGTTGCAATGGCTCAACGTGAAATTGGACTAGCTGTTGGAGAACCGCCAACAACAAAAGGATATACACCATCAGTTTTTGCTATCCTACCTAAGCTGCTAGAACGGACAGGCACAAATGAGCTAGGAACAATCACGGCATTCTATACAGTTTTAGTCGATGGGGATGACTTGAACGAACCAATTTCTGATACCGTCCGAGGGATTTTAGATGGGCATATTGTCTTAGATCGACAACTTGCAAATAAAGGTCAATTTCCTGCAATTAATGTTTTGAAAAGTATTAGTCGTGTCATGAATCAAATTATTGATTCTACCCATCGGAATTCAGCTTCAAAGCTAAGAGATCTTTTATCCACTTACTTAAACTCAGAGGATTTAATTAATATAGGAGCGTATAAACGGGGATCTTCAAGAGAAATAGATGAAGCAATTAAATACTATCCAAAAATCATCTCATTTTTAAAACAGAATGTTGAGGATAAAATATCTATTGAACAAAGTATCATATCGTTAAATCAGCTTATTGAAAAAGGTGATTTCTAATGTCTACTAATTTTAGATTTCAAAAGATAATGGATGTAAAAGAAAACGAAAAAGAACAATCATTAGCAGAATATAATCAGTCCGTGAAGGATTTTGAAAATGTTGCAAACAAACTATATGACTCTCTTAAACAAAAAGAAGTGTTAGAGGAAAATACCCTTTCAAGGCTAAGTAAGGGTATCTCTGTTCAAGAAATTAGACATTACCAGCAATTTGTAAGCAATATCGAAAAAACCATTTCACATTACCAAAAACTCGTACTATTAACTAGAAATAGAATGGATGAAAAGAAATCAAAGCTCATGCATAAAAATATTGAATTGAAAAAATATGAAAAGCTAAAAGAAAAACAACAAAGTGAATTTTTGTTGACGTTAAATCAGCTTGAAAACAAATATATGGATGACCTTTCCATACAAACTTATATGCATCGTGGAAATTAGGTGAATCAGATGGATACTGAAAAACAGGAATACGGAAAATTCCAATGGTTCCTCTTTGTGATTTTCATTCCGATTGTCTTCACGCTAACATTAGTTGTTGTCATTTTATCTGTTGCAGGGTTTGATGTATTAGGAAAAGCGAAATCTACTTTTACAGGTTTACCAGTTGTAGAAAACCTATTAAAAAAAGATGAGGAGAAAGTAGCTGAATCTGAACAAGCCACAAAAATGCAAGAGGCACAGGTAGAAAAAGAAAAGCTTGAAAAAAAAATTGATGAACAAGCAACAATGATTAGTGCCTTAGAAAAAGATATAGGAATTAAGGAAAAAGAAGTACAAAAGTTAAACCAAGAAATTAGTTCCCTAGAAAAACAATTAGAGGAAGTAGCGAAGGCTAAAGAAGAGGAACAGACTAGAGATATTGGAAAGCTTTATAACAATATGAGCAGTAAAAAAGCGGCTGAAATCATTCCAAACTTATCTAAGGAAGACGCCATGTTAATTTTGGCCTCGCTTGACGATAGGCAAGTTGCAGATATTCTATCAAAAATGTCTGTCGAGGATGCTGTGAAATATACAGATTTACTATCATCGAGCCCGCAGTAGAATGGAGGTGAAAACATGGGGATTTTACCGATCTTTCCAAGTGGTAACAGCGGAGGAAATCTAACTGTTGTAGTAGGGTCTGAGTCGAATAATTTAAGTTTTAAAAATTATCTCAGTCAAAAGAATTTACGTTCAGCTACAACCACAAATAATGTTGATATTTCTTTTCCTAAGAAAATTTCTCTTAAGGAAATTGTTGCTGATTTAAGTGGAATTTTTAATAAAGAATCTATTGATTTATTTGAACCAATACAACAATTGTTCGAGGAAAATTCTGGGATTGGTGATGAATTATCATCTACACTTTATTTGGTGAAAAACGAAGTTAATGATGTTTTAGCTGAAAACCCTTCTTTAAATGACCTTTTTGAAAAAATAAAGGAAGAACTATCAATTATACCGATACTATCACTAACAAAAGCAGTCGAGAATATGAAAATAGAAAATCAATTGGAATTAACACCGATTATTTCTAGTCTTGACTCATTTTTAGGGCAAGAGTTTTCTTCATATAAAAATAAAGAGAATCCTAGTTTTAAAACTATGCTAAAAAGCGTTGATCAAATGAGTTCAAATGATCAAGCACGTTTAGAAGGGCAAATTCTCCTTAGAAGGATTTTAAATGATCGGTCTGTAGAAAACTTATCAGTAATTGATAAAATTTTGACCAATTCTAATTCTATCACTGATGAAAATATAGGTTTATATTCAAATGATTTAATAGTAAAAGAATCGATATTAAATGACCTTAAATCGATTTCAACTTTTTTGTCTAGAGAGAACGAATCAATTAAAAACCTTTTTACAGATGAACAGACTCTAACAAATGTGATAGAAGCAGTAGGGATGGTGATACCCGATAACAATACATTTGAAGATATATCAACTAAAATAAATGGTCTTTCTAAAAACGTTCATCCGATCATAAGTTCCTTGTTATTGTTAGGAAATGAATTAGAGGCTTACAAATCAATATTAAGTGAGTACAAAACAAAAGAAAATGCTTCTCAAATTGATGAGAGTTTGAACTCTCGAGACTTCCCAATAATAGTAAGTCGATTATCTGTTAATAGTCGAAGTGGAATCGATCAAATCCTACGAGAAAAAGTACAAAAAATTAATCAACCGATCGGAAACAGACATCAAAAGGAAGATACTTTTGTAATTCAGCTTGATAAACCGTTATCAAACCAGGCTGAAACGCAAGTAGGTAGCAAAACAGATGCTTCTAATCGGCAAGAGTTCACAAATCAATTATTGAATGTGTTAAAAAACAGCAAGTTTGGACAAATGCCAAATGGTGCTAACAGACTCATACTGAAGCTAAATCCTGAGTATTTTGGTTCGATTACTGTGAAGTTAATTCAAAAAAATGGTGAAATGATTGCACGTCTAATTACATCTACTGAATCCGCAAAAGATTTACTTGATCATAGCATTCATCAATTGAAACAAGCTTTACCTTCCGTACAGATTGAAGTTGAGCGCTTTGAGGTTCAGACAGAACAGCTTCCTAAAACGGTAAAAGATCATTCCGATAAGAGGGAGGAAAACAGGAAAGATCATGAGCAACAACATGAAGAAGAACAAAATAGTGATCAATCTTTTGTGAATACGCTTAAAGCAGCATTAAATACAACGGTGTAAGGAGGCTTTACATGACAACGATCGATCCAAGTTTATTACTTGCTAATAAACCAACAACCACTAGTACTGGTAATACAAGTCTAGGTAAAGATGAGTTTTTGAAAATATTAATGGCTCAATTACGAAATCAGGATCCTCTTAACCCAATGGAAGATAAGGAATTCATCGCACAGATGGCCCAATTTTCAACTTTAGAGCAAACCACAAACATGGCAAGTTTGTTAGAAAGATTTATTAATAGTCAAAATGGTGGAGAGTCAATTCTAAAATACTCAGAAATGATTGGTAAGCAAGTAGAATGGAAAGATGCTAACGGAGAAGCTGGCACTGGAATTGTTAAATCTGTTAAAAAAAATGATTCAAGTTTTCAGCTAGAACTTGACAATGGTCATGCCATTTCTATTGAAGATGTTACAAAAGTTAGCAAAGCTGATTAATTATGGTGAAGAAAAATGTCTCTAAAAATAAATAATATGCATCATAGTCATCCAAAGCAACAAGTTCAAAAGCCTCTTTTGAAAACGGCTAATTTTAACGAATATTTAGTTAATGAAATAAATAATAAACACTTAAAAATCAGCAAACATGCCCATGAAAGACTAAATCAAAGACACATTACGATTTCAGAGGATGATTGGTCTCTGATCGAAAATAAGGTAGTTGAGGCGAGTCAGATGGGAATTAAAGATTCACTAGTTCTTGTTAATGAAGCTGCACTTATTATAAACACCCAAAATAAGATGGTCATAACTGCAATGGACCGAGAAGAAGCAAAAACACAGATTTTCACAAATATAAACGGAACAATTATTATGGATTAACGGCTGGACCGAAATTGGAGGCCTATAGTTGTGGAATGACAGAAACAACTAAATCTAAATTTCTACTAAAGGGAGATAAAAATTATGTTACGTTCATTATATTCAGGAATTAGTGGGATGAAAAACTTTCAATCAAAATTAGATGTGATCGGGAACAACATCGCCAATGTAAATACTTATGGATTTAAAAAGTCTCGTACGACATTTGCTGACCTGGTAAACCTACAAATTGCAGATGCTGTTGGTGCGACACAAACAAATGCAGGTACAAATGCTCAACAAATTGGATTGGGTACTAAGATTAGTTCAATCGATACAATTCATACTTCAGGTTCAACACAAACAACTTCACGAACACTTGATTTAACGTTATCAGGAGATGGGTTTTTCCCTGTAGCACAAATTTCAAATTTCGAAAACATTAGTATCGACAGGAAGAATCAGCTTGGAACTAACAAGATAACCGGGTCAATTAATAGTGCTGTAGATTTGAATTATACGAGAGCTGGAAATTTTTATTTAGATGATAAAGGGTACTTAGTCACTGCTGAAGGATTGTATTTGGTAGGGGAAGCTGGAGAGAAAACAGTACCTGATAAAAATTCAATTACTAAGTCTCAAAATGCTTTAAATGCGATTTCTAATTTTGGTAAATCATACAGTAACATGAATTCATCTACAGAGGAAATTTTAAAGCAATCAAATAATTTAATGAGTATTTACACTGAATATAATGAAGCTGTCGAAAACTACAATAAATATTTTGAATCGAGGGATGCAGGCGATCCTTCCGATCCTACGAATAGTACAGCTTATAGAAGAATGGAGATTGCATATGACGCTTTAGGCTCAATTCTTAACCTATTTAATACTAAAGTTGGAAATTTTAATAATGATGCTACTGCATATGATACTGGGGTTACTAGACTAAACGGTAATGGAACTACGGGGATTACTGGATTTAACAATGCAAAACCAATAGGGCAAATTATAAAAGAACTAACCAATAATATTAATAGTATAGAAGACGAGGACTATGAATCTGAAATACCTGAAATTGGCAAATCTGTAGAAGATATTGCAATTTTAAATTTAAATACACTTATCTCAACCTTAAACTCATATCAAATCGAATTAGAAAACATTGGTAGAGCAGTAGTTAACTTTGAAGGGATCGCTGAGGCTCTTCAAAGACCCCAGTTTTCTAATAGATTAAGTGGAGAAGCGGGATTAATTCAAATACCATTAACAGCTCAAAGTTTTAGTGTTGGTCCAGAAGGTACAGTTACTTTTGTTAATGAAAAAGGTGAACTTAATGTAGCTGGACAAGTTCGAGTAGCTACTTTTGCAAATGCTGGTGGTCTTGAAAAGGTAGGTGGTAACTTGTTTAGAGAATCAGCAAACTCAGGAGCAATTGATAGAAACAACAACGGAATTCAACTTGAAGAATTAGGTGTTGCAGGTTCAGACGGTGTTGCTTCAATCATCGCTGGTGCATTAGAAATGTCAAACGTTGACTTATCTGAAGAATTTACAGAAATGATCGTTGCACAACGTGGATTCCAATCAAACACTAAAATTATTACAACTTCAGATGAAATATTACAAGAATTAATGAGTCTAAAACGTTAGTAAGGGGGGGAGTGGCTAACGCTTCGCACTTTTAAGTTAGCCTATATATATATGATTCAATTAACTAAGTTGAACGGAAAGCTATTTACATTAAATGCACTATACATTGAAGTTATTGAGTCTTTTCCTGATACAACCATAACCTTAACAAACGGTCATAAATATGTTGTGAGAGAGCCTGAACATGAGGTTAATATGAAAATTTCTTCCTTCTATCGGGATATATGTGTACTGTCTCCTGAGAAAAGACACGGAGGTTCTGGGGAATGAATAAGAAGCTTTTAACAATTATGCTTGTTATTATAGTATCTATTACATTAATTGGTGTTACAGCACTTGTCGTCGTTACTAAATTTTTAGGAAATGAAGATAAGCATAAGGAACCTTCCATTCAAGAGGTAGTTGAAGCATCTGTTGATATACCCGAAATAACCACAAATTTATCCAGTGGTAATATTGTCCGCATATCATTTAAAATTGAAACAGATTCAAAGAAAGCAAAAGAAGAATTAACACAACGTGTGTTCCAAGTTCAAGACATTATTATTTCAGAACTAGCTAATATGGAACCAGCACAATTAGATGGTACCGATAATATGAATAAGTTTAAAAAAACAATTGTTAACAAAACCAACAATTTAATGCAAGAAGGCAAGGTCAATAAGGTCTATACCACATCCTATATCCTTCAGTAATTGTACACTAATCTAAAATAGGAGGTGGAAACTTTGGCGGGTGATATTTTATCACAAAGTGAAATTGACGCCTTGCTGTCTGCCATTTCAACAGGAGAAATGGATGCAGATGAGTTGAAAAAGGAAGAGTCTAACAAAAAAGTGAAAGTTTATGATTTTAAACGCGCATTGCGGTTCTCTAAGGATCAAATTCGAAGTTTAACTAGAATTCATGAAAATTTTGCTAGGTTGTTAACAACTTATTTTTCAGCTCAATTACGAACATACATTCAAATTACGGTTGGCTCAGTTGACCAATTACCATATGAAGAGTTTATTCGTTCAATACCTAAAATGACTGTTTTAAATATTTTCGAAGTAGCCCCTTTGGATGGTAGAATCCTTATGGAAGTTAACCCTAATATAGCATACGCTATGATGGATCGAATTATGGGTGGCATTGGTGCTAGTGTTAATAAGATTGAAAATTTAACTGAAATTGAGACGACAATCATTTCTAACATGTTTGAAAAGTCTCTGGAAAATTATCAAGAAGCATGGGACTCATTAATTGAAATTGAACCAATTATTTCAGAGTTTGAAGTTAATCCACAGTTTTTACAAATGGTTTCTCCAAATGAGACGGTTGTTGTTATTTCCTTGAATATACAAGTAGGAGAAACAAGTGGAATGATAAACCTTTGTATTCCACATGTTGTATTAGAGCCAATTATTCCTAAACTCTCTGTTCATTATTGGATGCAATCTGATCGCAAAGAACCAAAGCAACATGAGATCGAGGCACTTAAAAAGCAAATTAATCTTGCCGATCTAACCGTTGCGGCCGAGCTTGGAACATCGGATTTATCAATACAAGACTTTCTTCAACTACAACCTGGTGATGTGATTCAATTAGATCGTACCATCGACCAACCATTGGTTGTTAAAATAGGTGACAAGCCCAAGTTTACTGGACAACCAGGAAAATTAAACAAAAAAATAGCGGTTCAAATTATTGACCACTTATCAAAGAGGTGACGAAGATGGTGAGTAATGATATGTTGTCGCAGGATGAAATTGATGCGCTTTTAAAAGGGTCAAGTATTGAAGAAGAACAAAATCCTGCAGAAATACATGAAGACGAACACCTTAAGACCGAAGACTATTTTGACGCCATGGAAGAAGATGCTATCGGTGAAATTGGTAATATTTCATTTGGAAGCTCTGCAACTGCGTTATCTACTCTTCTACAACAAAAAGTAGAAATTACAACACCAAGTGTATCGGTAGTTCATAAACATAAACTGGGTGACCAATTCCAGCAGCCGTATGTTGCAATTGAAGTGAATTACACAGAAGGATTCTCAGGAAGTAATTTACTCGTCATAAAACAGAGTGATGCTGCTATAATTGCAGATTTAATGATTGGTGGAGACGGTACAAATCCTGATAAGATGCTAGGGGAAATTCAAGTAAGTGCCGTACAAGAAGCAATGAATCAAATGATGGGGTCGGCAGCTACTTCGATGTCAACTATTTTTAATAAAAAAGTAGATATATCTCCACCACGGGTTGAACTTCTTAATGCGAATGAAACAAAGGATGCTAATACGATACCGAATGAGGAGTTATTAGTTCAAGTATCATTCAGGTTGAAAATTGGAACATTAATTGATTCAAGTATCATGCAGCTATTACCTTTAGGTTTTGCGAAAGACCTTATTGATCAATTAATTAATCCAAAGCAAGAGGCTGCTACTGCAGAAGCAATAAGAGAGGTACAACAAACACAAGTACCAGTACCTGAGATGACGTCATCAAATAGTTATCATGAACAACAAAATAATAATATCCAACCAGTTTACGAGCAGCAGATCCAGCAACAGCCTATCTATGAACAACAAATGGGACTGCCAAACCAACCTATTGCTGCGGCACCACCACATTATGCTCAACCTAGACCACAGCCACCTGTTAATGTAAAACCAGCTGAATTTGCATCTTTTGAGCCTGCTTTTTATCAACAACATGAGACACAAAACTTAGATATGCTTTTGGATATTCCTCTAAAAGTAACAGTTGAACTAGGTAGAACTACACGCTCAGTAAAAGAAATTCTTGAATTATCATCTGGTTCTATTATTGAATTAGACAAGCTTGCTGGAGAGCATGTTGATATATTAGTGAATAATAAAATTGTTGCAAAAGGCGAAGTTGTTGTTATTGATGAGAACTTTGGTGTTCGAGTGACGGATATTCTTAGTAAATCAGAACGTTTAACTAAACTTAAATAATAATTTCTTAGTAGGAGTGGAGAAATAATGGCACATAAAATTATGATAGTTGACGATGCGGCATTCATGAGAATGATGATTAAAGATATTTTAACTAAAAACGGATATGAAGTAGTTGCAGAAGCAGCAGACGGAGCACAAGCTGTTGAAAAATATAAAGAGCACCAACCTGATCTAGTAACAATGGATATTACAATGCCAGAAATGGATGGGATTGCTGCATTAAAAGAAATTAAAAAGCTTAACAACGATGCCAAAGTTATTATGTGTTCAGCAATGGGACAACAAGCGATGGTAATTGATGCGATCCAAGCAGGTGCCAAAGACTTTATTGTAAAACCATTCCAAGCAGACCGTGTATTAGAGGCAATCGGCAAAACATTAAGCTAAAGGTGGAGTGACATTGCTTCATAGATACTACCTCATCATAATGTTAATAACTCTTATCTTTTTTTCTCCGCATGCTACATTTATTGTAGATGCGGAGGACTCACAAAACGAGAGTGTTTACGAAAATCTGAATAAAGAAGTACAATCAGATGAAGAAGAACAAGTTACAGTAGCAGAAGAACAAAGTCAAACGGATGAACATCAGGAGACCCGAGGCGATTCCTTATCTGTCACAGCACTCGATTTTATTAAAATGATACTTGCTTTTGGGTTTATTCTCTTCCTTATCTACTTTCTATTAAAATTTGTAACGAAGAGAAATAGAGCATTTCAGCAAGGACAAGCAATTCTAAATCTTGGAGGAACGAATTTAGGTCAGAATAAATCTGTGCAAATAATCAAAGTTGGAAATCGTGTATTAGTTGTGGGTGTCGGAGAGTCAATCACTTTATTAAAAGAGATAGATGATGAAAAAGAAAGCAATGACCTGATTCTAGACTTCGAGAAAAAGCAAGAAATGGTTGTTGATTCAAAGGATTTCATTCAAAAAATAATGTCTTTGCTTAATCAACAAAAAAATGCAAAGAAAGATTATTCTATTTCAGAAGCGACAGCATTTACATCAAAATTGAATGAACAACTACAAATAATGAAGGAAGAACGAACGAAGAAACTTAAGGATATTAAAAGAAAGGGTCTAAACAAACATGAATGAGTTTATGGAGTTTTTTAATAATAGTAATCCAGAAGATGTTAGTACTTCTGTCAAACTACTATTATTATTAACTGTATTGTCTGTAGCGCCCAGTATTTTAATATTGATGACATGCTTTACACGAATTATTATCGTATTGTCGTTTGTCAGAACTTCCCTTGCAACACAATCAATGCCACCAAATCAAATATTAATAGGAATTGCTTTGTTTTTAACCTTTTTTATAATGGCACCAACATTTTCACAAGTAAACGACCAGGCGTTAACGCCTCTTTTTAATGAGGAGATTGATTTAGAAGAAGCTTATGAAAGAGCAGCTTTGCCTTTTAAAGAGTTCATGAGCAAACATACTAGGCAAAAGGATCTCGCTTTGTTTTTAAATTATGCCGGAATTGAAAGCCCTGATTCAATAGAGGATATTCCATTAACAGCTCTTGTACCTGCTTTTGCCATTAGTGAAATTAAAACAGCTTTTCAAATTGGATTTATGATCTTTATTCCTTTTTTAGTCATTGATATGGTAGTAGCAAGTATTTTAATGTCCATGGGAATGATGATGCTTCCTCCGGTTATGATCTCTCTACCATTTAAAATTCTTCTATTTGTATTGGTCGATGGCTGGTATTTAATTGTAAAGTCGTTGTTACAAAGTTTTTAGAATGGGTGTGAACGAATGAGCTCAGAGTTTGTCATTTCATTAGCAGAAAAGGCCGTATATACTGTGTTAATAATTTGTGGGCCTTTATTGCTATTAGCGTTGGTAATTGGTCTTATTGTAAGTATTTTCCAAGCTACAACACAAATACAAGAACAAACACTTGCCTTTATTCCAAAGATCGTAGCAGTTTTAGTGGGGTTAATCTTTTTTGGACCATGGATGCTATCCACACTGGTCTCATATGCAAAAGATATTTTCGGGAATTTAAATAGGTTTGTAGGATAAGATGGTCACATTATTAGAGAATTACCCAGCATTTCTCCTTATCTTTATGAGAATAACGGCATTCTTTGTTACTTTGCCCTTCTTCTCATATCGTAATATTCCTAATGCTCATAAAATTGGGTTTTCCTTCTTTTTGGCATGGATCATGTTTTTTTCTTTAGATCCTCCTGCTATTGGGGTTGATGAACAGTTTTTCTTGCTCGTTATTAAAGAAGTATTATTGGGACTAACGATTGGATTTTCTGCTTATTTTATACTTGTCGCAATCCAAATTGCGGGAAGCTTCATTGATTTTCAAATGGGTTTTGCTATAGCGAATGTCATTGATCCACAAACAGGAGCACAAAGTCCACTTGTAGGTCAATTTTTATATACTTTTGCTTTATTGCTGCTTATTACAACAAATGCACATCATCTTTTATTAGACGGTGTATTTTACAGTTATCAATTCGTACCAATTGATCAACCATTTCTCCCAATGGGGGATAAAAACGTGATTGAATTCTTAATAGAATCCTTTAATTCGATGTTTATCATTGCGTTTCAAATGTCTATACCAGTGGTTGGTTCGTTGTTTTTAGTAGATATAGCGTTAGGCATTGTTGCAAGAACCGTTCCACAATTAAACATCTTTGTTGTGGGATTACCATTAAAAATTATTGTAAGTTTCGTCATGTTAATTTTAGGCATGAGTGCGTTATTTTTGTTAATGTCACAACTATTTGAAACAATGACTTATACAATGCGTGGGCTTATGGAATTGTATGGAGGTGGAGGCAATCAACCTAATTAAAGTAGATTTGCAGTTTTTTGCGGGAGAAAAAACGGAAAAAGCGACTCCACGAAAGAAGCAGGATGCACGGAAGAAAGGTCAGATAGCAAAAAGTGCGGATGTTAATACAGCAATTTCACTTTTAACGGTTTTTTTATCGTTTATATTCATTGGCGCTTTCATGAGAGACCGAATTATCCTTATGTTAAAAGGTATCTTTCAGGATTATTTATTAATTGATTTGAGCAATCAAAATGTTCATGACGTTTTTTTAACATTAGCTTATCATGGTGCAGTAATTTTAGCTCCAGTCATGGGAGTTGCATTAGTGGCAGGGGTTTTAGCTAATTATTTGCAGGTTGGGTTTTTATTTTCTACTGAAGCCATTCAAATGAAACTAAATAAACTTGATCCAATTCAAGGCTTTAAGCGAATTTATTCAATGCGTGCAATTGTAGAATTATTAAAGTCATTACTAAAAATATCCTTTGTAGGTGCAGTGACGTTTTCTGTCTTATGGTTCGACCTTGAAAACGTCTTAGGGCTATCTCAAATGACAGTAGAGCAGTCATTACTATTTATTGGATCATTAACAGTTAGAATGGGCTTGTTTGCTTCTGCAGCGTTATTATTACTATCATTACTTGATTATTTATATCAAAAATATGATTATGAAAAAAATCTTAAAATGTCTAAACAGGATATTAAGGATGAATATAAAAAATCTGAAGGTGATCCACTTATTAAATCGAAAATTAAGCAAAGGCAACGTGAGATGGCAATGAGGCGAATGATGCAGGAAGTTCCAACCGCAGATGTCGTCATCACAAACCCAACTCATTATGCTATTGCGTTAAAATATGATGAATCGAAAATGGACGCTCCTTATGTTGTCGCTATGGGTGTTGACCTAGTAGCGCAAAAGATAAAAGAAATTGCCAAAGTGAACGACGTGATGATGGTTGAAAACCGTCCACTCGCTAGAGCACTTTATGCTCAAGTGGATATTGGCCAAGCGATTCCAGATGAGTTTTTTCAAGCAGTAGCAGAGATAATAGCTTATGTTTATCAAGCAAAATCTGTTTAACACTAGAAAAGAGTTTTACACAATGATTGGATTTAAGGAGAGAAAAAGACATGTCCGGAAAAGATTTATCTGTATTACTAAGTGTAATTCTAGTTGTGGCAATGCTGATCATTCCGTTCCCGGGCTGGTTGTTGAGTTTTTTAATTATCATAAATATATCTCTTGCATTATTAGTTATCCTTACGTCAATGAATATGAATGAGCCACTACAATTCTCTATTTTCCCTTCATTGATTCTACTATTAACTCTCTTTCGTTTAGGGTTAAACGTCTCAACTACACGTGCGATTCTAGCAGAAGGAGATGCTGGTAAAGTAGTTGAAACATTTGGGACCTTTGTTACCGGTGGAAATGTCTTAGTAGGATTAGTAGTCTTTATTATCTTAATCGTCATACAGTTTGTTGTTATCACGAAAGGTTCTGAACGTGTCTCTGAAGTAGCTGCTAGGTTTACTCTTGATGCAATGCCAGGTAAACAAATGAGTATTGATGCTGATTTAAATGCAGGTATGATTTCAGAACAACAAGCACGTGAACGAAGAGATAAAATTTCAAATGAAGCTGATTTTTATGGAGCAATGGATGGTGCCAGTAAATTTGTTAAAGGTGATGCAATCGCTGGTATTATTATGGTTTTAATTAATATGATTTTTGGCATTATTATTGGTATGATGCAACTTGGAATGCCAATTGGTGAGGCTGCATCTCATTTTACGATGCTTACAGTAGGAGATGGGATTGTGAGTCAAATCCCGGCTCTGTTAATCTCAACTGCAACAGGGATTGTCGTGACAAGAGCTGCATCAGAAGGAAACCTCGGAACAGATATTACAGCCCAGCTCTTTGCTTATCCTAAAATGTTGTATGTGGCTGCTGGAACAATATTTCTTTTAGGAATTTTTACTCCAATTGGTATTTTATTAACACTTCCGATTGCAGGATTACTTGCCTTCGGTGGTTACATGATTACAAAAAATAAAGCTAAAGATGTACCAGATGAGGAAGAAATTAAACAAGAAATTGAAATGGATGAAATGAAGAGTCCAGAAAGTGTCGTGAATTTACTTAATATTGATCCAATCGAATTCGAGTTTGGATATGGGTTAATCCCTCTAGCTGATACAAACCAAGGTGGGGATCTGCTTGATCGTGTTGTGATGATTAGAAGGCAGCTAGCAATTGAACTAGGGATTGTAATTCCAGTTGTACGTATACGTGATAACATTCAGTTGCAACCTAATGAATATCGATTAAAGATCAAAGGAAATGAACTAGCTAAGGGTGAAATATTGCTCGACCATTATTTAGCCATGGCACCTGGTATTGAGGACGATTCAATAGAAGGAATTGATACAATTGAACCTTCCTTTGGTTTACCAGCAAAGTGGATTACAGAAGAAGTGAAAGATACTGCTGAATTGTATGGGTATACAGTAGTGGATCCCCCTTCAGTCGTTTCAACACATATAACTGAAGTCATTAAACAGCATGCACACGAATTATTAGGAAGACAAGAAACAAAGCAATTAATCGATCACTTAAAGGAGTCTTACCCAATATTAGTTGAGGAAGTAACACCAACACCGCTTGGAATTGGAGAAATCCAAAAAGTACTATCAAAGCTTTTGCGTGAAAAAGTATCAATTCGTAATTTACCAATTATATTTGAAACATTGGCTGATTTTGGAAAAATGACATCTGATACAGAATTACTAGGTGAATATGTAAGGCAGGCTTTAGCAAAGCAAATAACTACTCACTATGCCGACCAAGAACAAATGCTAAAAGTTGTTACTTTATCAGGTAAGGTCGAAAAATTAATTGCTGATGGAGTACAACAAACCGAGCACGGGAATTACCTATCATTAAGTCCGGATGTATCACAATTAATCATAGAGTCAATTGCTAAAGAAGTTGAAATGTTGTCCTTGCAACAACAGACACCTATTATATTATGTTCACCTGCAGTGAGAATGTATGTTAGACAGCTAACAGACCGCTATTTTCCTCAGGTACCAATTTTGTCATACAATGAGTTGGAAGCAAATGTTGAAGTACAAAGTGTCGGGGTGGTGAATGTTGAATGAAGGTGAAAAAATATATCGCACCATCTATGCAAGAGGCTATGAAAAAAATCCGATCAGAAATGGGCAATGACGCTGTCATTTTGAATTCAAAGATGGTTCAAACAGGTGGGTTTTTAGGATTATTTACCAAAAAGAAAATAGAAGTTATTGCAGCGATGGATCCAGATGTACAGACAAATACTAACAAAGGTAAATCTTTTTCTAAAAACAGTCCTCATCACCATGTGAATATAAAACCTGAAATTAGAAAAGAGATTCTAACGGAATCCAAAGAAAAAGTAGGTGACCATACGGTTTTATTAGATGAGATGAGTGAATTAAAAAGGATGCTTTTAACCATCTCTACCAATGAGAATAGTGAGGTTTACCCAGAGGCATTAAGAGTCATTTCACAAAAGATGACAAGGCAAGAAATTTCCGCTTCCTTTAGGGGGCAAATCATGGCAGAGCTTTTAGAATATTGGTATGAAAAAAAAGGCGAGGTTTCGTCTATCCAGCTTATTGAAAAACAAAAAGAGTTCTTTGTTCGTCATCTTTCAAACTTAGAATTTGGGGGTATTTCTTATAAGAGGAAATACATTAATGTTATCGGTCCAACAGGTGTAGGTAAGACAACAACTCTTGCAAAGTTAGCTGCAGAATGCGTCCTACAAAAGAAAAAAAAGGTAGCGTTTATTACAACAGACACATATCGGATTGCCGCTATTGATCAACTGAAAACATATGCAAAAATATTGGATGTTCCAATTGAAGTTTGTTATACAATTGAAGATTTTAAACAAGCGAAAGCAAAGTTTGCTATCTATGATTATGTTTTTATTGATACAGCAGGTAGAAATTTTCTAGAACAGGAATATGTAACTGATTTACAGAAGATTATTGATTTTAATGATGAAATGGAAACATATTTAGTGTTATCTGCCACAGCAAAACCTTCAGATATGCTAGCAGTTTATGAACAATTTTCAAGTATACCGATTCATAAACTTATCTTTACTAAGCTAGACGAAACATCAACGAGAGGCACATTATTTGAGGTCATGATAAAGACGAAAAAGGGAATCGCCTATACAACACATGGACAAAATGTACCTGATGATATCGAATCAGCAACTAGAGAACGTATAGTCGAAAAAATGTTGAGGTAATGAATGATGGCATATGATCAAGCAGAGCGTTTAAGAGAACGTCTAAACAGTCTGAAATCTCAAGCAAAGTCTATTGCGGTTATGAGTGGAAAAGGTGGAGTAGGGAAGTCTAACTTCTCCCTTAATTTTTCATTAGCATTACAAAAAGAAAATAAGCGTGTTTTATTATTTGATTTAGATATTGGTATGGGGAATATTGATATTTTGATTGGAGAAAGCTCAACATACTCAATCGTTGACTTTTTCAATAAAAATTTATTTTTAACAGATATAATTTCTACTGGTCCTAGTGGACTGGAGTATATTTCGGGCGGTACAGGTTTGGGTACGATCTTTAAACTGGACGAAGAAAAATTCCGAATTTTTTTACAACAATTAGAGCTATTATTTAAAGTATATGACTATATCATCTTTGATATGGGGGCAGGTATATCAGAAGATAGCTTGCGATTTCTGCTGTCTGTTGACGAAATAATTGTTATTACAACTCCTGAACCAACATCGATGACAGATGCATATGCAGCGATAAAGAATGTTTGTATAAATCAGTCAACAATCCCATTTTCTATAGTTGTTAACCGAGCTTTTAATAAAAAGGTAGGCGAAACAACTTTTATAAGATTAGAACAGACGGTTAATCAATTCTTAAACAGACGAATCTCTCTATTAGGGACAATTCCTGATGACTCATCCATCATGAAGGCTGTTATTGAGCAAAAGCCTTTTATTCTGTTTCAACCTAGCTGTCAGGCTAGTAAAGCTCTATCAACTATTTCTAAAAATTACTTAAATAAGAAAATACAAGATATAGAAGTATTAGATAATTCACCTTTTATATCGAAATTAAGAAATTTCTTTATGAAAGGTAGGTAACAGCTTTTGGATAAAATACGTGTCTTAGTAGTTGATGACTCTGCATTTATGAGGAAGCTTATTACCGATTTTTTAATAGAGCATAAACAAATAGAAGTAGTTGGAACAGCTAGAGATGGTGCAGATGCACTTAGAAAAATTGAATCCTTGAATCCAGATGTTATTACTCTTGACGTTGAGATGCCTGTCATGAATGGGTTAGAAGTTTTACAAACCATTATGAGAACATATCCAAGGCCTGTAATTATGCTATCAAGTACAACAAATGAAGGTGCTGAGAATACAATCTTATCACTACAATATGGTGCGATTGATTTTATAGCAAAACCTTCGGGTGCTATATCTTTAGATTTACATAAAGTAAAAGATGACCTGAAACAGAAAGTAATCCTTGCAAAAAAAGCTCATGTAAATAGAGGAAGCAATCAATTGCCCCTAAAAAGTTCTCCCCTTATCCAAAAAGATTATAGTAAAATAGACTCAAAGCTCGAAAGAAAACCAATCATATTCGACAAGGTTCTTTCAAATCAATCGATTGTGTGTGTCGGGACCTCCACAGGTGGCCCTAGAGCTTTGCAACAGGTATTAACAAAATTACCGAAAGATATAATAGCACCAATTTTAATAGTCCAACATATGCCCCCAGGTTTTACAAGGTCACTAGCAAACCGCCTAGATTCTATTTCTTCAATAGAAGTCAAAGAAGCTGTAAATGGAGAAATAGTAAAAAATGGAACAGCCTATATTGCACCTGGTGGAGCACATATGAGAATAATTAAGACAGGGACATCATTAACGATCAAAATTGATCAATCTGAAATTAGAAATGGGCATCGTCCTTCGGTTGATGTAATGTTCGAATCTGTCAGTGAATTGAGAAACTACCGCAAAATAGCGGTTATTATGACAGGAATGGGTTCTGATGGTTCAGAAGGACTGAAGAAATTGAAAGCAGCTGGAGTTGTTGGAGCTATATCTGAATCAGAAAATACTTCTGTAGTTTACGGAATGCCTAAAGCAGCTGTTGCGACAAATCTTATTGATAGAGTTGAAGATGTTGAAGATATAGCGGATGCTATCCTACACTACCTTTCGACCTCAAACTGGATGGCAACTTAATTATTCTCGAATTTATTCTACAAATATAATAGTGCTCGGCTGTTTTTGACCCAACACTTAACATGAAACTTAGGGGTGTTACCGTATGGAGATGAACCAATACTTAGAAGTATTTATTGAAGAAAGTAAAGAGCATCTACAGTCATGTAATGAGAAATTACTAGAATTAGAGAAAAATCCTAGCGATCTTTTAATAGTGAATGAAATATTTCGTTCTGCTCATACATTAAAAGGGATGAGTGCAACAATGGGCTATGAAGACTTAGCAAACTTAACCCACCAAATGGAAAATGTTCTTGATGCAATTAGAAATGAAAAAATAGCGGTATCAGCTGAAATTTTAGACATTGTTTTCGCTTCTGTAGATGATCTTGAAGAAATGGTTTTCTCTATTGCAGAAGGTGGAGATGGGAAAAAGGATGTTACCAAAGTTGTTGAGATGCTAAAACAGATTGAAAATGGTGAAGCTGTATCTTCTGAACTCAACCTGAGCGACACATCCTCAGAGGATTATGTTCAATTAATCCAAAATTATGATGATTACGAAAACGCAGTAATTCTACAATCGAGAGAACAAGGTTTTTCCGCTTATGAATTAACGATTACTCTAAGGGAGGACTGTTTATTAAAAGCAGTTAGAGTCTTCATGGTTTTTGAAATTTTAGAGCAAGCTGGTGAAGTTATAAAGTCCGTTCCATCAGTAGATCTTTTAGAAGAAGAAAAGTTTGATCACCAGTTTACTGTTGCGCTAATAACAAAGGACTATGCTGAAGATCTTAAAAATAAGGTGATGAAGGTTTCAGAAATTGACGAAGTAATTGTTCGCCAATTAGTGTCAAAATCAACGAATTCATCACAGGAACTTAATGAAGTCACTGAACAAGTGCCCGCTTCCAAACCCAAAAATGAAAAGGCTCAAGAACAGGTTAAAACATCAGCAAAACAAGTTGCAGCAACGAGTTCAAAAACAATTCGAGTAAATATCGAACGTTTAGACATACTTATGAACCTTTTTGAAGAACTTGTCATTGATCGTGGAAGATTAGAACAAATTTCGAAAGATTTAAATAATAATGAACTAAATGAAACCGTTGAGAGAATGTCTAGAATTTCTGGTGACTTACAAAATATTATTTTAAATATGAGAATGGTTCCTGTAGAAACTGTATTCAATCGTTTCCCGAGAATGATTAGGCAACTGGCAAAAGATTTAAACAAAAAGATTAGTTTAGAAATTGTTGGTGCTGAAACTGAACTTGATCGTACTGTAATTGATGAAATAGGAGATCCCCTAGTTCACTTATTACGTAATGCAATTGATCATGGAATAGAGATGCCTGCTGATCGTGTAAAGAATGGAAAGAGTGAAGAAGGGCATGTTGTCCTAAGTGCTTATCATAGTGGAAACCATGTATTTATTGATATAGAAGATGATGGAGCAGGTATCAATCGTGAACGCGTACTCAAAAAAGCGCTCGATCGAGGTGTTGTGACAGAGCAAATTGCTTCAACATTAACCGACAAACAAGTATATGAGCTTATTTTCTCTTCTGGCTTTTCAACAGCGGATAAAATATCTGATATTTCGGGTCGTGGAGTCGGTTTAGATGTCGTAAAAAGTACAATCGAATCATTAGGTGGTATGGTATCTGTAGATGCTCAGGAAGGTAAAGGATCTCTGTTCTCTATTCAACTTCCGCTTACATTATCGATTATTTCTGTCATGTTAGTTGAATTACGTAATGAAAAATTTGCGATTCCATTATCATCTATTATTGAAACAGCCGTTATAAAGAAAGAAGATATTCTTCAAGCACACAATCAAAAAGTTATTGACTTCAGAGGAAAGATCGTACCGTTAGTCTTTTTAACAGATATCTTTGAATTTCCAGAGACAATTGAAGATGGAGACTTTGTTTCATTAATAATTGTGCGTAAAGGTGAGAAAATGGCTGCATTAGTAGTTGATTCATTTATTGGTCAACAAGAAATTGTGTTAAAATCGCTTGGTAATTACCTAAGCTCTGTGTTTGCCATCTCAGGAGCCACAATTTTAGGTGATGGGCAAGTTGCTTTAATTGTTGATTGTAACGCTCTAATTAAATAATAGTTTCGTTATGTATATAAATGTTTAATAGGAAAGAAAGCAGCTATGTACTGATGAAAAGTGGGGAACTGAGAAGGTCATGTTTTAGAGAGGAGTTTTAAACGATGAGTGAACATTTAACTGGTGACCTTAAAGTCATTGTTTTTCAACTACAAGATGAGGAGTATGGAATTCCTGTCCAACAAGTCCGTTCTATTGAGAAAGTTCAACATATTACAAGGGTTCCAAGAACAGCTCCATATATTAAAGGTGTTATTAATTTACGTGGTGTTGTCACACCAATTATAGATCTCCGAAAACGCTTTGGCCTTCAAGAACTTGAAATTACGGAAAATACAAGAATTATAATAGTATCAAAGGATGATATTGAGGTTGGGTTTATTGTTGATGCTGCAAATGATGTAATTGATATCCATTCAGATATTATTGAACCAGCACCAGAAGTGGTAGGATCAGTTGAGGTGGAATACATTCAAGGAGTAGCAAAATTAGATAAACGATTAATTGTTATGATTGATCTTGATGAAGTGTTGGAAACAGGTAATATTAGAGCTTTTCAGGGTGTGTAGGAAGAAATCATGGACTATACAAAATCTATTTCGTCAATACATTTAGATGTCTTAAAAGAGGTTGGTAACATTGGTGCTGGACATTCAGCCACATCATTGTCAAAGTTGTTAGATAAAAAAATTGATATGTATGTGCCTGATGTTAAGATTATTTCATTCAATGAACTAATGGAGCTAGCAGGTGGTCCAGAGGTTGTTGTTGCCAGCGTATTTTTAAGAATGGAAGGAGATATTTCAGGTTCATTATTTTTTGTTCTTAGCATTGAACAGGCAGAACGATTTATCAAAAAATTGATAGCTGATAATAAGTTCTCCTTGCAAGAACCACCATACAATGAACTGGGTTTATCTGCTTTTCAAGAGCTTGGTAACATACTAACAGGTTCTTATTTATCATCATTGTCAGACTTAACAAATCTAATGATTTATCCATCTGTTCCTGCATTAACAATTGATATGTTTGGGGCAGTAATTAGTCACGGTTTAATAGAACTCTCTCATGCAAGTGATTATGCCATTATTATTGATACTCCAATAAGAGAAGAAGATCAGCGCAATATTGATTCTGTTAAAGGACATTTCTTTCTATTGCCAGATCCTAATTCATTTGAAAAGTTATTTGGTGCTCTTGGTATGTCTGATGAAAGATGAAGTAATTGAAATTATAAAAGTAGGTATTGCTGATCAAAATGTTGCAAAAGCGCCAAACAGAATTCGTACTTCAGGACTAGGTTCCTGTGTGGGTCTTATCCTTTTTGATAGAATCAATGCGATTGCGGGTTTGGCACATATTATGTTACCTGATTCTTCACTTGCTAACCAAAGATTATTGAATCAAGCTAAATATGCGGACACCTCTATCCCATTACTAATAAATAGAATGATTGATTCTGGAGCTAGTAGGAGACTACTTCAAGCCAAGATGGCTGGAGGTGCTCAAATGTTCCAATTCCAATCAACGAGTGACATGATGCGGATAGGACCTAGAAATGTTGAAGCAATTAGAGAAATACTAAAATCTTGTAACATTTCTATCTTAAACGAAGATGTTGGCGGAAATAGTGGACGTACAATTGAATTTGATCCGAAAACATGTGAATTAATGATACGCACAGTTAACCAGGGGACCAAAGTAATTTAAGTTCTTAAAACTTTACTTTTTGAGAGGTTTGAACTTAAGAAGACATGGTAATTTAGATGTTTACATGATTTATAATTGGATCAGGGGGATAAATATGACACAAATGACACGAACCGAAGAACAAGTAATTTGGCAAAAATGGATTGATGTACGTGACACAAATGCTGGTGATGCTCTCATCAAAAAATATATGCCCCTTGTATCTTATCATGTTCAAAGAATATCTGTAGGGCTCCCGAAAAACGTTAATAAAGACGACTTAATGAGTTTGGGTTTATTTGGATTATATGATGCTTTAGAAAAGTTTGACCCGAAACGTGATTTAAAGTTTGACACATATGCATCATTTCGTGTCCGCGGTGCTATTATTGATGGGCTTAGGAAAGAAGATTGGTTACCGCGAAGCTCCAGAGAAAAAGCAAAGCGTGTAGAAGCAGCGATTGATAAACTAGAACAGAAACATCTTCGAAATATTACCCCAAAAGAAATTGCCATTGAACTAGGTTTAACTGAATCCGAAGTTGTGGGTGTTATGAATGAAGGTTTCTTTGCGAATGTTCTTTCTATTGATGATCAAATGTATGATCATGAGGATGGTGAAAGTATTGGTTTTACAGTAAAAGATGAAAATCAAAAAACGCCAGAACAAAAAATAATAAACGATGAATTGATCGCACAATTATCAGAAGTGATTACACAGCTAAGTGAAAAGGAACAACTGGTCATAAGCTTCTTTTACAGAGAGGAATTAACATTAACAGAAATTGGACAGGTTATGAATTTATCTACTTCAAGAATTTCTCAGATTCACTCAAAAGCTTTATTTAAATTGCGGAAAATTCTTGAAAATGTTATTCATTAACAAATAAAACACTAGCAAATTACCTTAGCTCGAACGCGTCATGCAGGGAAAATTCAAGATTGATTTAATCAAAGAATTCAGATTATTAATGACCAACCAACTTTCGCATTCTATTCAAAAGGCTGTTTTCATAACCTTTGTTGCTATAGGTAACTTGGATGAAACAGCACTATATCTTAGAATTCTACCTTTTATAGGATAGAAACACTGTTTTTAAACAAATTATTAGGTTAATTAGCAATAATCTATCAGAAAAGAGCTATTCAAAAAGAAGTAGATTTAAAAAGAACGAAGGTTTTGGAGCTGGTGAAAGCGATAATTTAGATTTAAAAAGGCTATTTTCGTAAACTTTGTTGTTATTATTAACTTGAATGAAAAAGCACTATATAAAGTTTAGTGGCATCATTTCTTTTTGTTCGTACCTTTTATACGGTAAAAACACTGTTATAAACATATTATTAGGTCAGATAACAACAATCTTTCAGAAAAGAGCCTTTAAAAAAGATCAGACACACCAAGAACAAAACAAAAAGAAGAAAAAAGATTAAAAACAAAAGGAGAATCCTAACCACCTATTTAAAGGTAAAAGTTTGACTTCTTTGGTTAAGAGAGGACGCCTATGATAACTACAATCTTGCTTTTATTAAGTTTACTACTTCATGTAGTAGCTTTTTATTTTATAATTGTCCTTTATATGAAATTTTCATTATTGAAGGATTTGTCGGACACACAACGACAGATACTTGAAGAGACCGAAAACTCCATGACAAGCTTCTTAATTGATATAAAGGATGAAAATGAGAAGTTCATTGACAAATTACTTAGCTCATCTGATAGAAAGTCTAATCATGTCCTCAAAGAACAAGCTTCTGAAAAAGAAATCCTACCCTATCCTGGTAGAGATCAGAAATCAAAAGAAAGTGTAAAAGGAGATTTTGTGAAGAATGGTGAAGAGCTACCTAACCACTTGTTAGGAATAAAAAAAATGGAAGACATTGTTGAGATTTCGCACAATGTACCCACAAGTAAGCCGCCATTTGAAATTGAGGCAATAAATCTTTTTAAAGAAGGCTATACTGTTGAACAGATTGCGAAGAAATTAAACAAAGGGAAGACAGAGGTTGAACTGCTTCTTAAATTCCGCCAATTATAAGGTTTTGTAAGGAATAGTCAAAATAAAGAATATCTTGTTAAGAACTTTTACTTTACTCTTGATTGTCATATATCAATGTGGTATATTAATTTTTGGTGTTATTACACACGTTTATAGATTTAAGTATTGGTGCTGTTATTTTTACATCATATGTTTAAAAACGACAGTTATGCTTAAAGATGATATAAGCGGAGGAGATCAAAACCATTTAGGAGGAACAAACACATGTCAGTTATTTCTATGAAGCAATTGCTTGAAGCTGGTGTTCACTTCGGTCACCAAACACGCCGTTGGAACCCAAAAATGAAACGTTACATCTTTACTGAGCGTAACGGAATCTACATCATCGACCTTCAAAAAACAGTTAAAAAGGTTGAAGAAGCTTACAAATTCGTTAAAGAACTTGGAGCTGAGGGTGGTACTATCCTTTTCGTTGGTACGAAAAAACAAGCACAAGATTCAGTTAAAGAAGAAGCAGAACGTTCTGGAATGTACTTTGTAAACCAACGTTGGTTGGGTGGTACATTAACAAACTTTGAAACAATCCAAAAACGTATTAAACGTTTAAAAGATATTCAAAGAATGCAGGAAGACGGAACTTTTGAAGTACTTCCTAAAAAAGAAGTAGTACAACTTAACAAAGAGCTTGAGCGTCTTGAGAAATTCTTAGGCGGAATCAAAGACATGAAGCAATTACCAGATGCATTATTCATTATCGATCCTCGTAAAGAGCGCATCGCTGTAGCAGAAGCTCGTAAATTAAACATCCCGATCGTAGGTATCGTTGATACAAACTGTGATCCAGATGAAATTGATTACGTTATTCCTGCAAATGATGATGCAATTCGCGCTGTAAAACTTCTTACTGCAAAAATTGCAGATGCAATTTTAGAATCTAAACAAGGTGAAGAAACAGTAACACCTGCTTAATGTGCAAAAGGTGATAAGGGGAATTGGCCTTTTATCACCTTTTTTTAAAGAAATGCTACATATTGAAATCAGAAAACAATGTGTTAATTATCACCACATAGTGGGAACCTAACACAATGTTGTTAGTATATCCATGCCTTTTTCTATGGATGTTTAATGAAACCAAAACCTATATGACCTTAAGGAGGAATACCGTTATGGCAGTAACTGCTCAAATGGTTAAAGAATTACGTGAAAAAACTGGCGCTGGAATGATGGATTGTAAAAAGGCGTTGACTGAAACAAACGGAGATATGGATCAAGCAATTGATTACCTTCGTGAAAAAGGAATTGCAAAAGCAGCTAAAAAAGCTGATCGTATTGCAGCTGAAGGTTCTACTTTAGTAAAAGTAAACGGCAATGAAGCGGTGATATTGGAAGTTAACTCTGAAACAGATTTCGTTGCGAAAAATGAAGGTTTCAAAGAATTAATCAACGGTCTAGCTGATTTCTTATTAGAAAAGAAACCTGCTGATGCTGAAGTAGCTTTAGCTGAAACAATGAGCAACGGGTCTACTGTAGCAGACTACATTAACGCTGCTATTGCTA
Source organism: Bacillus sp. (in: firmicutes) (assembly GCA_031180405.1). Lineage (GTDB taxonomy): Bacteria > Bacillota > Bacilli > Bacillales > Bacillaceae > Metabacillus. Next base: position 32,610 of record JAPSLU010000021.1, read on the forward strand.
AAATCGGTGAAAAAATTACACTTCGTCGTTTTACTGTTTTAACAAAGACTGATAACGATGCGTTCGGTTCATATCTTCACATGGGTGGTCGTATTGGTGTTCTTACATTACTAGAAGGTACAACTGATGAAGAAGCTGCTAAAGATGTTGCAATGCATGCGGCTGCAGTTAACCCTAAGTATGTTTCTCGTGACGAAGTTTCTGCTGAAGAAGCTGAGCATGAGCGCAAAATCTTAACTGAGCAAGCTTTAAATGAAGGTAAGCCAGAAAACATTGTTGCTAAGATGGTTGAAGGTCGTCTAGGAAAGTATTTTGAAGAAATCTGCTTACTAGATCAAAGCTTCGTTAAAAATCCAGATCAAAAAGTAAAACAATTTGTTGAGTCAAAAGGTGCAACTGTGAAAACTTTTATCCGTTATGAAGTTGGTGAAGGTATCGAGAAACGTCAAGATAACTTTGCTGAAGAAGTAATGAGCCAAGTTAAAAAATAATTGACTAAGTTTGTTAAACACATTTCAAAAAATATGTTTAACATCGCGGAACGACTC
>JAPSLU010000022.1 GCA_031180405.1 Bacillus sp. (in: firmicutes)
CGATTTCTTGTCAAAAAAAATAGAGCATTTTTTACATGCCTATAATTTTGAACATGATTATAAAGAAGTCGAAAAACAATTGTATTCACTTTTGCGATATATAGATCATGCAGTTGAAGAAGAAGAAGAACCTCATGCAATTGAGGCTTTACACTAATAGGAACAGTACAAGACGCGAAGCCTATAGCCACGAGTAGGAAACGAAGGTTGTTCTTTACCTTCAATTCCTACTTTAATGACCTTAGAGCCGATGGCGCCTGAAGCTAGAATATTTTTCGGAACCTAGAACAAAAGTGCAAGCTCACTTGATCAGTTTAGAAGAAAAACTTTAACTAAACTAAATCTAATTGTTGTCGCTAATGACATCGTGGAGTGAGAAGAATTAGTTGGACGTCTTTGCCAAGTGCAAGGAATTTTATCACTTCTTCAACAAAAAAAGACTGCCTAGGATAGTATGTACCTTATATCCTAGCTCAGTCTTTTTTAATTAATTTTCTGAATGGCTTCCGTGTAAAAAGATAATTCTTTCATTAATTGTTCAATAAGTAATGCAGATTCCTTTTTCAGCTCTTTTCGATCATAGTCAAAGCAGTGTGGGTCAAGCACGACTTGCTTAGGAATGGTATGAGCATATAGCCCTCTCATAACCGTTCTCATATTATTTAGCGCATTAATTCCACCTTTTCCGCCTCCTGCCACAGCTACTAATCCAACAGGCTTATGAGAAAATTGCTCACTGCTTAAAAAATCTAACGCGTTTTTTAAAGCACCGCTCATCGCATTATGATATTCAGGAGATAGCAACAGAATCGCATCCGCTTCTTTTACCAACTTTCTTAATTCAATTACATTTTTATGACTTGAAGTGGATTCATCACCATTAAATAATGGAAATTCTTTTTCACTTAAATCAAAATAATTCGCATTATATACATTAGCAATATAAGATGCAGCTATCCTGGTTCTACCTGTCGTTCTAGGACCACCGTTCACTACTAATACGTTCATTTTTATCTTTCTCCTTTTTTATTATTTTCTAAATATCCGTTTTTCACAGCATATATAGCCGCTTGTGTCCGATCAGATACCTGTAATTTAGAAAGAATATTTGAGATATGCGTCTTAACCGTTTTCTCTGTTATAAACAAAGCGCTGGCGATCTCTTTATTGCTTTTCCCCTTTGCAAGCTCGTTTAAAACTTCCCTTTCCCGCTTTGTCAGTTCATCGATCTTTGTATGTTGGTGATTATTTTGCGTGGAAAGATGTGCCATCACGTGTGATGTAACTTTTGGATGTAGTTTACTTTCTCCTTTTAACACATCTCTTATCGTTTGAACAAGGTCATCAGGCTCAATATCTTTTAATTGATACCCAGATGCCCCTGCACGCAATGCCGGTATCACATGATCTTGATCAGCATAACTTGTTAAAATGATGATCTTTACTGTCCCATTTGTTTCCCGAATTGCTTTTGTTGCCATGACTCCATCCATTTCAGGCATTGATAAATCCATCAAAACAACATCAGGCTGTAGGTTTGATACAAGCTTTACTGCTTCTTTCCCATTAGTGGCTTCCCCAATAATCTCAATATCCCTTTGTGTTTTCAGAAAAAAAAGCAACCCTCTTCGCACAACATGATGATCATCTGCAATTAACACTTTTATTTTGTTGGACATTGCTTAGCCCCCTTTTTTTAATGGGATCGTAATTTCTATTTTTGTTCCTTCCCCAGGAATGCTTGTCAATACAAACTCTCCGTTCATACGTACTACTCGTTCCCGCATTCCCTTTAATCCTAAAGAAGGGATAGAAACAAGCTCATTATAATGAAAACCCCGGCCATGATCCTCTAGGACCATCTTTACATGTGAATCAGACTTAGATAACGCAAAAAGTACTTTATCTGTTTCTGCATGTTTTTTGCAATTATTTAGAGCCTCTTGACCAACTCTCCAAAGCTCTTCCTCAATATAATTAGGCAATGTAGAAACTCCTTCAACATTACATATCATATTCAATCCAAGTACACTTGCATAGTGAATAAGGGCTGTTGTAATACCTTCTTCTAATCCTTTTGGTCTAAGCTGCCAAATTAACCCTTTCATTTCTGTCAAAGCCTCTTGTGAAAGTTCCTGCATATACGTTAACATTTCTTTTACTTCTATTTGATCGGTCATTTCCTTTGTCCCTCTAGCCGTTAACATAATAGAGAACAGTAGCTGATTAACAGAATCATGCAAATCCTGAGCAAGGCGGTTTCTTTCTACTACTAACGCATGAGTTCTTTCTTTTTCGACTAACTGTATCCTTTTTATTGCCGTTCCTATTTGAAACGCAACAGATTCTAATAATGCCAGTTCTTCTTCTTTAAACTGTTTTTTATTTGGTGAAGCTACGTTTAGGAGTCCAAATTTTTCCTTTCCTGCTCGAAGGGGAACGGTTGCATGATGAGTTATCCCACTCGTTTCTCCCCAATTTTGTTCTATCGCCTCTTCAATTCTTTTACAAGAGATAATATTAATTGCTTTTTTTATTCGCCCATCCTGATATCGGTCAAGACACCAACAGCCACCTTCACACATAGGCTTTTTTTGCTCAATTGTTAAGCCAGCTGGCAGAGCATAATCTGCTGCTAATTTATAATGCCCTTGTTTATCAATCAAAAAGATCCACCCAGTTGCAAGACCTGTTACATGAAGGAGTTCCTTTAATACATCATTTAACATATCTTGTATATCCGTAGCTTCATTTAATTTTTCTGCGATTATTTTCAGCGTATTTAACTCATGTATTCTCTTGTCTTCTCCAGTCATTTACTCTGCTCCCTATTCTTCTTATCTTTATTATATCAACAACTCTTTCTTTGCGAACTTCTCTTTCTGACTGAATTTTTCTACGACCTTTGGAGTAGAAATTTGCAAAAAAAAAATAGCTTTAAGCTATTTTAGTTAATTTAGCATTGGCAGATCATTAGTACATTTCCATCTGGGTCCTTAAAATTAAACCAATGATCATGCTCGATCTCAGTAATAATATCTACACCATGCTTCTTGAGATAATGAAACGCCTCTTTAATTTCCTTTGTATTAAAATGGCATACAGGTTTTTTGTATACAATTTCTTTTGAAAAATTCTTACTATCAAGGACAATATTTGTCCCATTTTCCATTGGCAATACAAATAGATGCTCAAAAAGAATTTCGTTGTCTTTTGGAAAATTGAATACATGACAGTACCAATCTCTTGCATGTTCAATATTAGAAACAGGTATAAAAATTGTTCCAACTTGATGTTGAATGGGGTTCATCTTTTTTCCTCCTTCAACTACATGAAAAGCGGACAAAATCATTGTCCGCTTTGTAGATATTACTTTGTTAATGCTGTAATTAATTCATTTACCTTTTCCATTACGCCAGCTTCTAAGGCCGATAATTCCTGTTCACTTTGTTTAAGTGTCTCACTTTTTACACCAAAATAGAATTTAGCTTTTGGTTCAGTTCCTGACGGTCTTACGCAGAACCATGAATGATCTTCAAGGATATATTTCAACACGTTTGAACCAGGTAAGTCGATTGCTTCGTTTGTACCAGCAATAACATCATGACGCACACTACTTTTATAATCTTCGATTGCTACAATCTTTTTACCAGCTACTTCTGTAGGAGGATTTGATCTAAACGAATGAAGGATGCTTTGAATTTGCTCTGCCCCTTCTTTCCCTTTAAGTGTAAGAGACTGAAGACCTTCCTTGTAGTAGCCATACTTTTTAAAGACTTCAAGTAGACCCTGATACATTGTTAAGCCTTTCTTTTTGTAATAAGCTGCTACTTCAACAGATAATAATGCAGCTTGAATAGCATCTTTATCACGAGCAAAATCACCAATTAGATAGCCATAGCTTTCTTCATAGCCAAACTGGAATTGATACTGACCAGTACGCTCATATTCATTAATCTTTTCACCAATAAATTTGAAGCCTGTTAACGTATCAATTGTTTCTAAACCAAATGATTTTGCGATATCTCTTCCAATTTCAGATGTAACGATTGTTTTTAAGACCACTCCATTGTTCGGAAGAGTTCCTTTTTCTTGTTTCTCTGATAAAAGATAGTGTAAAAGCAATGCACCAGTTTGATTTCCAGTAAGAACAACATATTCACCATCATTATTCTTAACAGCTACTCCAAGTCTATCGGCATCAGGATCTGTTCCGATTAGAACATCTGCATCAATTGCTTTTCCATCTCGGATTGCTAGAGTAAACGCGTCATGCTCTTCTGGATTAGGAGACTTTACAGTTGAAAAGTTTGGATCTGGTAGCTCTTGTTCTTTTACCACTGTTACATTTTTATAACCAAGCGCTTCTAACCCGCGACGAACAGGTTTATTCGCTGTTCCATGTAATGGTGTGAAAACAACCTTAAGATCAACCTCTTCTGAAAGTGAAGGGTTAACCGAAATTGTCGTTAGCTTTTCTGTATAGGCTTTGTCAATTTCCTCGCCAATCATTTTAATTAAGCCTTGCTTTTTTAATTCGCTTTCATCTTTAACATCTATTAGTAATTCATCTGCAATCTTATTTACATAAGAAATCACTGTATCTGCGGCGGCAGGTGGTAATTGACCTCCATCTTCACCATATACTTTATAACCATTATATTCAGGAGGATTATGACTTGCCGTAATCACAATACCCGAAAATGCATTTAGATAACGCACAGCAAATGATAACTCAGGCGTTGGACGTAACTCTTCGAATACATATGTTTGAATGCCATGAGAAGCTAATGTTTTTGCAGCCTCCATCGCGAATTCAGGTGATTTATGACGGGAATCATAAGCGATTGCGACTCCACGCTTTTTCGCTTCATCACCAAAAGAATTTATGTAAGTTGCTAAGCCTTCAGATGCTTTACGAATTGTATATATGTTCATACGGTTGGTACCTGGTCCTATTTCCCCACGCATACCACCTGTTCCAAACTCTAATTCCTTATAGAAGGAATCTTCTAAAGCCTTTTCATTTCCTTCTAAACTAGTTAGTAGTGTTCGTAGTTCTTGATCTAAGTCTTGTTTATTATTCCAACGTTGATAGCTTTGTTCCCAGCTCATCTTTACCTCCTAGGAGTGATTTTTCAAAAGTTATATTAAAATTTCTTCTTAATTTTAGCATATAAAAGAACTTTCCAGATAAATTGAATTTCTACAAATTCCGAGGAAATCAGCTATGACTAGTGAAAGAAGTTATTTCAAAACAATTTATCGTGGTAGAGTTATAAAAAACAGCATGTATTTTTACTTTTTTAAAATATTATTTTTTTCGACAAAAAAAGCCAACTCTACTTCTAAACCTGAGTTGGCTTCCCTACTTATCCTTTGTATTTTATGGAATAAATATCCTTCCTGCGATCCTTTAATTGATTCACAGTACCTGATTGGCGTTGGCGTCGGAGAATTTCGAGATCAACATCTCCGATAATAACCATTTCGATATTAGGATTACATTCTCCCACGATTCCATCTCTTGCAAATTCAAAATCTGAAGGTGCAAAGATAGCAGATTTAGCATATTGAATATCCATGTTTTTAGTTTGTGGTAGATTACCGACAGTCCCTGCGATAACGGTGTAGATTTGATTTTCAACAGCACGTGCTTGTGCACAGTAACGGACTCGTAAATATCCTTGCCGGTCTTCCGTACAGAAAGGAGTAAAAATAATCTTCGCTCCCTTATCTGTTGCAATTCGAGCTAATTCTGGAAATTCAATATCATAGCAAATTTGGATGGCAATTTTACCACAGTCTGTGTTAAATACCTTCACTTGGTCACCGCGACTAATCCCCCACCATTTTCTTTCATTTGGTGTAATATGAAGCTTATATTGTTTCTCAATTGTTCCATCACGTCTGAATAAATAGGCAATATTATAAATACGCCCTTCTTCTTCTACTACATGTGATCCACCAATAATGTTCACGTTATATCTGACAGCTAGCTCCGTAAATAATTCAATGTATTCCTCTGTAAATTCCGTTAACCGCTGAATAGCTTTACTTGGAACTTTCTCATCTAAAAATGACATCAGTTGTGTTGTGAAAATTTCTGGAAAAACAGCAAAATCTGATCCAGCATCTGAAGCAACATCTGTATAATATTCCACTTGTTTTGCAAATTCTTCAAATGAGCTAATTTGCTTCATCATGTACTGAACAACACAAATTCGAACTGGATTTGATGTTTTATAAAATCGTTTCGTATTTGGTTGATAATCTACATTATTCCATTCCATTAATGTTGCGTATTGATAAGAAGCTATATCATCTGATAGATAGTTTGGGTTAATTCTCATGAGGGTGAATCCATTTAAGAGTTGGAACGATAAAACTGGATCATATATTTTATGTAAAGTGACCTGCTGAACATATTCTCTCGCAGATAATTCATCAGCATATTTATAATAATTCGGGATTCTTCCCCCAATAATAATACTTTTTAAATTTAGTCTTCTTGCCAAATCCTTCCTTGCTTCATAAAGACGATGACCTATTTTCATTCTACGATAATCAGGGTGGACCATCACTTCTATTCCATACATATTATATCCATCAGGGTCATGGTTTGTGATGTACCCATTATCTGTTATATCATCCCATGTATGGCGATCATCATACTCATCAAAATTTAATAATAAACTTGAGCATGATCCGATGATTTTCCCTTCAAACTCCGCACAAAATTGACCTTCTGCAAAGTGATCTAGATGACTCTCTAAATGCACTCTTTTCCAAGGCTCCATTCCTGGAAAGCATTTTGATTGTAGTTCAATAATCGATTCAATATCACTTTCTTCGATATTTCGAATGATCATCTTTTTTTCGAATTTTGTTAAATCAAGTTTATCAGACATAATGGATCTCCTTTAAAGTAATTATTAAGCTATTACCCTTTATTCCCTATCTAAAAACAAAAGCAATTCCTTAAGTTCTAACTGAGCCATCGATTCTACACTATGATCTACTTCACAAAACTCAAGTCCCTTTGTAACTGAATTAGGTACAGTTACACATTTCATACCCGCTCTTTTTGCAGCAAGGGCACCATTTGCTGAATCTTCAAAAGCAATGCATTCCTCTGGTTTTACTCCTAAACATTTTGCTGTTTCTAAATATAATGCAGGGTCTGGCTTCACATTCTCAACATAATCAGAGGTTCGAATACATTCAAAATGATCTAATAAGTTAAGTCTACTTAAATGAGATGAAACCCATTCATAATTAGAACTTGAAGCAAGGCCTACCTTTAAACCGAGTTCCTTTGCAGCATCTAAATACTCAATAACACCAGGCCTTGCCTCTTCTTGTATTATCCTTTTATTAAAACGTTCCTTCTCAATTTTTTTCCATTCTGAATGATTTATTTTTCTTTGAGCTTGTTCCTCCAAATATGTATAAGGATTAAAATCAGATTTTGTTCCAATCAATTTTCCCCAAACATCTAAAGGTAATTCACAGTTATGTTCACGAAATATTTCACATAATACCTCATATTCATGTGTCTCTGTATCCAGGATTAACCCATCAAAATCAAAAATAATCGCCTTAATCATAAATCATCCAACTCCTCTATAATTGTCTGTCTATGTAATATATATAAGGGACATAGCTTATATTTCAATTTTTTTCAAAAGGCTGTTTTCGCAAACTTTGTTGTTTTTCAAATAGTATCGGGTTGGTTAATGCAGCGAGAGGATCGCATTCCGTGGGGAGGGCGGTGAGTAGCGCCTTCGGGTCTCACCTGTCCCATTACTCCCGTGTCTTGCTCCAGCAGTCTTACTTTTTAAAAAAGTAAGATGCCTAGCCCCTCGAGGTTATAAGCCACTCTTGAATTGAAGACAAAGAACGTCTTCTATTTCAGGAGCGTCTTATTTGTCCACGGCTAAACAGGCGCTTCCGCATTTCTAAACAGGAGTCTCGCAACCTTCAAAGCCTTTCAAAAAAAGAGGCCTGACAGATAATCGTCAAACCTCTACTGGCTGTTAGGATGTTTTGTTGTGTTCAGAAATATTCGTTAAGGCATGTCCTGCAGCTTCATCTGACAGTTGATTTGTTGCTAAGTCACCCAATGCAACAATTCCTACTAATTGATTATTTTCCACAATTGGTAGACGGCGTATTTGATGCTGAGCCATTACTTTTGCCGCTTCCTCAGTTGACATATTCGTATGTCCCGATACTAGATTTGTTGACATAACCTGTGAAACACGGGTATTGCTATCTAGTCCTTCTGCAGTTGATCGTAATGTAATATCACGGTCAGTAATAATTCCCTTTAGCTGACCATTATCAACAACAGGAATTGATCCAACATTATTTTGGCTCATTAATTCTGCTGCTTCCTTAATTGATTGTGAAGAAGAAATAGTTGCTACACTTGTTGTCATACATTCTTGAATAGTATTCAAGATCATCCTCCCCTTTCAGATATAGTATGGTTTTCCGTATTGCTCTTTATGATTAGAAGATTTTTTAAAGAATAATGATCACATCATTGCTACAAAAAATAAATGAAATACACAACAAACAGTTTTTATTTCAAAAAAAGTTCATAAAGAAAAGAATTACTACTGATTTTCTACGTGTATTCTTTTACAGTAAAAACACTTACGATTATAATTTAAAGTATATATAAAATTAAATGAGGGATGTTATGTCAAGCTCAAAAGAAAAACAAATGGAGAATTTACTGTCAATGGGATGGGCTGCAGCTTTTATTTCTACATTAGGGAGCCTTTATTTTTCAGAAATACTCCAATATACACCTTGTAACCTATGTTGGTATCAACGAATCTTTATGTACCCTCTAGTCATCATCCTAGGAATAGGAGTCTTTAAGAAAGATTATAAAATTGCCCTTTATACACTGGTACTTTCCGCAATTGGAGGATGTATCTCGATTTACCATTATGGAGTTCAAAAGATTGATTTCTTGGGAGAAAATTCAGTGTCATGTGGAATTGTTCCTTGTACTGGGGAATACATAAACTTATTAGGATTTATTACGATTCCATTTTTAGCGTTAATTGGGTTTTCAATTGTCTTTATCACAAGTCTTCTCATTTTAAAGAAAGCAGGTAAGTAATATGAAGAAAATGATTATTTTTGGAGCAATTGTTCTTATTCTTTTTGGTGGACTAGCGTTTGTTACAACATATCAAAACAATCAACAAGCAAAAGGAAATGTATATGGTAAAAGTGACCTTAAACCAGCAACAATTGATCAACTTGATGATCCTAATTACCAAAACATTATCCTTCCTGATGAACTTGAATCAAAATTGGAGAACAAAGAAGATACAATTGTTTATTTCTTCAGCCCGGAATGTGAGCATTGTAAAGCAACAACACCAGTTTTAATGCCAGTTGCTGAGGATCTTGGAGTCGAAATTGATCAATTTAATTTATTAGAGTATGAAAATGCTTGGGGGCAATATAACATTACAGGTACACCAACACTTGTTCATTATCAAGACGGGAAAGAAGTAGCACGTGTAGAAGGTTCAAACACAGATGAGGCTGCTCTCCGTTCTCTGTTAAATGAGTGGAAATAAGAAAAGCGCAAGCCGCCTTGGTCAGCCACGACAACCTCGAGGGTCTAGACACTAGCCACAAAAGCTAAGCTAACAATATACTTTTTCACCTTAGAAAAAGGGAGAATTTCCAGATAACCATCTACCTGGAAACTCTCCCTTTCATTTTGATTAATTAAATAATAAAATGATTTGCAGGCCTAATAAACTGACTAAACTGACCTGCCTGACTTTCAGCGTTCTTAAATTGAGAGAATGTCAGTGGAAAGAAATAACCATAGTCATTTAAATTTTGAGTGTTTCTCTCAAACATTTCTTTATACTCGTCTTCATGTTTACAATCATGAATTAAATCTAGCAAAGCAATCAACGCTTGAAGACTAGAGATAATTTGAAATGCATCCTTTAATGTAGCATTATATATTTGGTCAGAAGCCTGTGGCTGAAGCACTTTAAGTTTCTTTAATTCTACGATTTCGTCATCTGGGAAAAACCTTGGAAAAATATCTGTATATAGTTGATCAACTAACTCAGCGATATGATTTTCCTGTTCATCCGTTGATGCCACAACAACCTTCATTCTATCACCTTTCTTTTTCCTTCTTTTTAACTTTATTAAGCATACCATAGTACATTTCAACATTGCAGAGGAAAGTGTTACCGGAACTAGATTGTACATCCATTCATTGTTCGGTATACTTTTCTTTACAAAAGGCTCTTTTCTGAAAGATTGTTGCTAATTGACCTAATTATCTGTTAGAATACACTGTTTCGCAGGTATAAGGTACGTTTCTAAGAAGAAAAGATGCCACTATACTTGATATAGGGCTGTTTACTTCAGGTTATTAATAGCTACAAAGTATACGAAAACAGCCTTACAAAAACATGAATCAGTAAGGAATGATGTAGGCTTGAAACGAGTGGGTGAATGGCTTGAGATCAAGATACCAATGGATTGGGCAAATACGACAGTTTTTTCTATTTTAACGAATAAACTAGGTGCCTCCAAGGCCCTTATCCAAAAATGGAATCAATCATCAGCCATTAAAAAAAATAACATAACAGCAGATGTTAATCATAAACTTGAACAAAATGACCGACTATATTTGCATTTATTTAATGAAGAGGAGTTTGGAGTATTACCAGAGAATAATCCTGTAGACGTCCTTTATGAAGATGATCATTTGATTATTGTGAATAAGCCAGCTGGAATAGATACACATCCAAATAAACCGAACCAAAAAGGGACACTAGCAAACGCCATCGCTTTTTATTATAAACTTAATGGATTGCAGATTCGAGTCAGACATATTCACCGTCTTGATCGAGATACCTCTGGAGCTGTCATATTTGCAAAGCATGATCTCGCACAATCAATTTTAGATCAGCATTTGCAAGTAAAAAAAATTAAGAGGACGTATTTAGCTATTGTAAAAGGTAAACTCTCTCCATTAAAGGGAATAATTAATAAACCTATTGGTCGTGATCGACATCACGCCACACGAAGAAGAGTTTCCCCTAATGGACAAAAGGCGATTACTCATTACAAAGTAGATAAATATGATCCACATAAAAATATCTCTGTTTTGTCGTTACAATTAGAAACAGGACGAACACATCAAATCCGTGTTCATTTGAGCTCAATCAACCACCCGATTATTGGTGATACATTGTACGGTGGAAATCAGAACCTTATAAAAAGACAAGCTTTACATGCTAAACAAGTTTCTCTTCTTCATCCATTAACACATAAAAAAATTGAAGTAGAAGCCTCCCTACCTACCGATATCCTATATTTACTCTCTTAAAAGCACCAATCTAGGACAATATCACGTCCCTGATCCTGGTGCTTTTTTCCCTTTTTTCTAGGTTAATAAAACATTTACACAATATTTATATTCTATTAACGTCCAGTTGTTAGCTTATACATAGATTAAACTCCGATGAAATTACCTCAAAAAACGTAGGGAGGGATTCTCCAAATGTCAGAAAACAAAAATGTAAATAGTATGAACCGTAGAGATTTTTTGAAGGTTGGAGGAATGAGCACTGTTGCAGTTTCCTTAGGAGCAACCGGTCTTTTTTCAATTGCGAATGCGAGTAAAAGTTTGGCAACATCGGGTAAGGCTACTAGTGGCTTCGGTGGTTATGGTCCCTTAGTGAAAGATCCAAATGGAATACTAGACTTACCTCAGGGCTTTCATTACAAGATTATTTCTCGAGAAGGCGAAAGTCTATCAGATGGACGCCCTGTACCTGCTATGTTTGATGGAATGGCAGCTTTTTCAGGCCCTCGTAATTCGACTATTCTTGTGAGGAACCATGAATTAAGTGAAAATACAAAATATCCAGTTGAAGGGAAAAATCCTTATGATAAAAACAAAACAGGTGGTACAACAACCCTTCTTGTTACACCAGACCGTGAAGTAATAAAAGAATATGTATCCTCATCTGGGACAATCCGAAATTGTGCTGGAGGGGCAACACCTTGGGGCACATGGTTAACATGTGAGGAAACGATGAATGAAGGTCATGGCTATGTATTTGAAGTCGATCCTAACGACCCGGAAAATGAGCTATCAAAAACACCAATTAGAGACATGGGTGCATTTTCACATGAAGCAACAGCGATTGATCCAGCTACAGGGATTGTGTATCTAACTGAGGATGCATCAAAAAGCTTCTTATACCGATTCATTCCAAATGATACAAGTAAAAAACCTGGTGCACTACAAAAAGGTGGAAAGCTCCAGGCTGCTGCAATTGAAGAAATTGGTAAAACAAATGCTAGCACCTTTAATCAAGGGCAAAAGTTTGGAATCGTTTGGAAAGATGTAGATCCTGAAAAACCAACTCTAGAAGCTTTGCAAAAAGGTTGTATTATTTTTAGTCGCTTAGAAGGTGCATACTTTGCAGGAGGTGTTTTCTGGTTTGATGACACATCCGCAGGAACGAGTAAAAAAGGAAGAGTATATCGATACATCCCTGCTACAAATACCCTTGAACTATTCTATGAATCTTCAGATGCTAACAATCTTGAATCACCGGATAATATTTGTATTACCCCATGGGGTGATTTATGGATAGCAGAAGATGGAGATGCAACTGATAGAATGATCGGGCTAACACCTGAGGGGGAGGTTTATGTATTTGCTGAGAATCGATTGAATGGAAGTGAATTAGCAGGACCTACCTTTTCACCTGATGGCAAAACTTTTTTCGTTAATTGTCAAACCCCTGGAATTACATTTGCTATATGGGGTCCTTTTGCTCGCCGTAACTCCGCAAGACAGCGTTTAATGGGCCACGCGGCACCTCCGACTAGCTTTGCACCAATTGTCTCTGACAAGCTTGTTGAATTTGCCGATCGTCAAGGGATGTCAATATTAGAAGCTGCTGCATTCCAACGAAACGGTATGCCAATTGTTTAAATTTTAAAAGGAGGTAGAGTATATGCTACAAAACATAGGGATTCCAGGTCTAATATTGATTCTTGTCATAGCGTTAATTATTTTCGGACCATCCAAACTGCCGGAAATCGGTAGAGCCTTTGGTTCAACCTTAAAAGAATTTAAAAAGGCAACAAATGATTTAGTTAATAATGATCCAAAGGATAATGGTAGATCAAATGATGAAACAAAGGTTCAAGCCATCGATCGAACCAAAAGCAATACTGGCAGTTAAACGAAAATAGATGCGGGCAGGTCTATACCTGCTTGCATTTTTCTATTGGTTTAGGCCTTAGAAGGAGTTGTGTATATGGATTTAACTGAAATGAATCTTATCGAACATTTATCTGAACTACGAAAAAGAATCATCATCGTGCTTTGTTCTTTTATGCTTTTTCTAATCCTATCTTTTCTTATCGTTCAGGATATTCATAATTTTTTAGTAAAAGATTTACATGATAAATTGGCTATATTAGGTCCTGGGGATATTCTGTGGGTGTATATGGCTCTTGCAAGTGTATCTGCGATTACATTTACACTTCCTATTGCTGCTTTTCAAGTATGGCTATTTGTAAAACCTGGTCTAAAGAAAGAGGAGCAAAAAGTAACCCTTGCATTCATCCCAGGGATTTTCCTGTTATTTTTATTAGGGATTGCTTTTGGCTATTTTTTATTATTTCCTATTGTCTTATCATTTTTACAATCTCTTGCGGGGTCACAATTCGAAACCTTCTTTACCGTTGAAAAGTATTTTCGATTCTTAATACAACTCACCCTTCCTTTTGGTTTTTTATTTGAAATGCCTGCGATCGTTATGTTTTTAACAAGATTAGGGATTATTAACCCACAGAAACTGGCTAAGTCTAGAAAGCTATCGTACTTTTTCTTAATTGTTGTTTCTGTTCTCATTACTCCCCCGGATTTTATATCAGATATTTTAGTCATTGTTCCATTAATACTACTCTATGAATTCAGTATTACATTATCTAAAATCGTTTACAAACGAAGACTTTCTTTAGAACAAGCCCAAGCTATATAAATTCTTACTAAAAAAACAACGACCTAGCTATAGTCTAATACTAGCTAAATCGTTGTTTTCTTATATTTTTTTAGCATATATAATATAACGCTGTGGTGCATTACCTACAAAGCTAAAAGGATAACAAGTTGTCAGTATAAGTTCTTCTTTCTCATTTTGAAGGGTGATAATACTTGTATCGTCAGCTTCTACAATTTTAGTATCTATGATCTCATATTCAAAATCACCATAAGGAAGATTGATTTCTAAAGAGTCCCCGATTTCTAACTCCCCAGCTTTACGAAACACTGTATCTCTGTGACCTGACAACACAATTTGTCCATTTTCATCTGGATAATAGCTACCTTTGTAATGACCTACTCCTTTTTCAAGATCATCAGGATCTGTTCCTTCCACAATAGGTAGATCAGCTTTAAGTCTTGGAATATGTAAAATACCGATTGCTTCCCCAATTGGTGGTTTAAATGTACCGTCTTCCTCTTTGTACACTTCTTTATCTGACGGTGACTTAACAATAGCTTGAGCTTCAGCCAAGGAGTTTGATGTTTGCATTTTTGTCTCGTAAATTTCCCAGGCTGCATAGCCTACAATACAAAGACCTACAATAATGAATAGATAGGAAAGTTTCTTCATGAACCAACCACGCTCTCTTTTTATTGATAAAATAATTATATCATAGGGGGATTTTACTTTTTGAGGTAAGTTTAATAGAGTTCGCCTTTTATTCGTTAATATTTTGTAAATTCTTAGATGCTCATTACCTATATTTCCTCTCAGGTCTTAAACAAACGTTTGATTAACTTTTTAAAACTCAGGTTTCAACTATCTTTAAAGGGAATAAGATATGAGGTCTTTGAACTATATATAACTCGAAACGATGAAGGTTTCTGTGTGTTAGTAGCATTCCTCTTATAGATAAACCTAAGAAAAACGCAAGGCTCTTAGGATTTGGCTACAAGCTAAGGCGAGTAGGAATAGTAAGTGTACTTTACCCTATTCCTACTCCCCTAGACCCTAAAGCCTCTTTTAGATCATTTTGACTGAATTAGATAAAGGTAACGTTATCTCTACAGTAGTACCTTTATCTAGCTCACTAGTAAAGACAATTTTTCCATTGTGACTTTCAATAATCTTAAAGCTCACCATTAAACCTAAACCTGTTCCTTTTTCTTTTGTCGTGAAGAATGGTTCACCCATCTTTTCAAGCTGTTCCTTTGGTATTCCTTTTCCTTGATCTTGAAAACGAATAAGTACCTTTTCTTCCTCAAGTTTCTTTGTTTCAATCTTTAGCTGACCTTGACGTCCTTCCATTGATTCAATTCCATTTTTAACGATATTAATAAACACCTGCTTAAGCTCATTTTCGACCCCTTTAACCGCTAGGAACATAGGATCAATGGAAGCCTCAATTGCTACATTATTTAACGATGCCTGTGTTTCCCATATCTTTGAAACATCCTTAATAACCTTATTAATATTAACCTCTTGAAACTCAGCTGTTTTTTGTCTTGATAGAACAAGGAATTCATTAATTATTTCCTCAAGTCGAATGAACTCCGTCATCATCACATCAGCATATTCTTTTTGATAAGTGTTCGATTGTATCATTAATTGAAGGAATCCACGTAGTGATGTTAAGGGATTTCGTATTTCATGTGCAATACCCGCTGCTAGTTGCCCAATTGCAGAGAGCATTTCTGATTTAATGAGCATTTGCTCAGAACTTTTTCTACTTGTAATGTCCTCGCCAACTCGCAAAATTTGAACAACATCATGTTCCTCATTCTCAACAGGTATTAACGAAAGATGCTCCCAATGTTCTTTACCTTTTTGATCTTTATATGACAATTCACCTGTCCACTTCTCGCCTGCACGAACCTTCTTCCAATGTAAATCAAAATCACTATCTTTATAAAACTCTAAATAAATATCCTTTAGTTTACGTCCAATTACTTCGTTTACCTCTAAGCCAAGTTGTTTAGCAAATTTACTATTAGCATACTCAATATTCCCTTGAAAATCAGTGAATACTGTATTAGCAGGGCCTAGCTCAATTGCTTGCATACTTAGCTGTAATTCACGATTAACTTTTTTTATTTTTGAAATATCAATAAAGGTAATGACAATGCCATCCATCCTATATTCACTTGTTCGGTAAGGCATGATTTTTATGCTGTACCATTTTCCATCCTTTGAAGGTAATTCCTTAATTATTGTTTTCGTTGTTATTAATACGTCTTGGATATCCTCAATGATTAGGTCATAGTCAAGCATATGTGTAATATGATAAATCGGTCGACCTTTATCGCGCTCGATTAAATGGAAAATCTTCATTGCTTCTGGTGTATAAAGCTTGATATTTAGTTTTTTATCCAAGAAAATTGTTGCAATGTTTGTGTTAATTAACAGGTTATCCATATCATTATTTAAATCCAGTAGCTCTTTGATTTTCTTTTCATATTCCATATTTACTGAAATGAGTTCCTCATTTACGGATCTCATCTCTTCATTTGTACTTTGTAATTCTTCATTTGCAGCAATTAATTCTTCATTTGTTGACTGAAGTTCTTCATTAGATGTTTCAAGCTCTTCAATCGTTGATTGAAGACTTTGCTTAGTATAATAAAGCTCTTGTTCTAATTCAAATATTCTCTGCTTATAAGCGGAATCATGGTCAGACACATTTGAATCAGCTTTAAATGTAACAGATGAGTCTGGTTTATAGTCTTCTAAAAATAAAGCCACATAACCCTTCCCAGTATTTTCTACAGGCTTAACAACTAACTTTATTTGTTTGCTTTCTTTCTGATTAATAAGGAGGTCTTTACATTTAATTTCTGTAAGTTCCTCTCTTACTTTTTTAATTGCTGTTCCGATTGCTACAGACAAATTAGCTGGAATCATATTGAAGATATTATCATTCACTTTTCTTTTTGATAGATTCAAATAGTCTTCAGCATTTCCTGAAAAAAGAAGAACCTCATTATGTTCATTAATCACAATACAAGGTGGCAATAACTCATCCATCAATGAAAAATATAGCTCATCTGGATGTTGAAACCGATACGGATCGCGAAAATACTCTAAACATTTTCGATCTGTCCCTCCTTCATCCTTAAGTGACTCTTGAGGAGTAAGAAAAACTTGAGATAGCTGTTTGTTCTCTGAAGCTTCATTTCTGAAAATTTTCCACTTATTATTAATAGAATTAAAAAGATTTGAGAGCTTTCCAATCGTTTCACTCGGCCCTAAAAATAAGTATCCTTTCTCATTTAATGCAAAGTGAAAAAGAGACAATATTTTTTGCTGAAGCTCTGTTTGAAAATAGATCATTACATTTCGACAGCTAATCATATCCAAATTAACAAACGGTGAATCTATCGTCATATTATGAGGGGCAAACACAATCTTATGTCTAATTTCTCTCTTAACTTGATAATCACTTCCATCTTTATCAAAATATTTTATTAAAAGATGCTTTGGGATCATCGACACAGTTTGTTCTGAATAACAGCCCTGGCTAGCAAATTTCACCGAATCACGATTTATATCTGTCGCAAATATCTGTAGATCCATCTCACATTCTCTTTTTTCTAATTCTTCATTGAATAGAATTGCTAGAGAATAGGCTTCTTGTCCCAAAGAACATCCTGCCACCCAAATCCTGATTTTATTTCGGCCTCTTTGAATATTTTCATCTATCATTTTTGGAATGAGGTGTTGCTGTAAATAGCTAAATGCTTCAGCGTCTCTAAAAAAATGCGTCACTCCGATTAAAAGATCTTCTTGTAAATACCGAATTTCTCGGGGGTTTTCTAACAAATAATTTTTATAATCTTCAAGTGTGGGAACTATTTCATCAACTAAACTCATGCGGTGCTCGATTCGCCGTATAACAGTATTTTTCTTATACATTGAAAAATCAACACCGCTCTTTTTATGAATCATCATCAACACTTGCTTTAAAGTAGTTTCTGAGTAATCCATTGGCTTTGTTTTTATATAGTTTTTAATTTGATCAGGCATTTCCTTAGGGCTAAGTATGTAATCACCTGCCCCTGATTTAATAGCACTTTCGGGCATGTCCCTAAATTTTGCTGTTTCATCTTGAATAAGACATAGTCCACTTTTTTCATAAATATCGTTTAATCCTTTTGTGCCATCTGTCCCTTTTCCAGATAAGATAATCCCAATTGCTTTTGTTTCGGCATATGCTGCGATTGAAGTTAAGAATGTGTTTATTGGATAATGCACAGGCTGACTATCGTGATATTTTTCCAAATGAACAAATCCTTGATCATTTATCGTTATGTAATGATTCGATGGGCACAAATAAACAGTTTGAGGCTTCAGCTGCAAACCTTCTTTTGCTATTACAATTTGCATGTTTGTGGATTTTTTCAGTAGTTCTGGCATAAAATTTTTATAGTTAGATGCTAGGTGTTGGACTACAACGAATACTGCATCTATGTCGGACCTTATACTTTGGAAAAATTGTTCGATGGCTTCAAGTCCTCCAGCCGACGCACCAATTCCTACAACATAAGGAATCTCAGATACAGCCTTTTTAAGACCCATTTCAATTTGCCCTTCTGGTGCATGTGACATCTAGTATCCTCCCTTAAACATTGCCAAATTCTCTATTCGACAAAAGCTAGTAAAATCCTGTTAGCGTTCGAGGAAATAGTTATTTATTTGAAATTTTCACCTTAAAACTATTACATATAGTACCAGTTTAGGATATATTTACTATGATAACAGTTATCATTTCAGGGTGGAACAAATATATGATATACTTCTATAATTCTTCATAGAAGCAATTTATTTAAGGTTATCTAGCCTATTTTTTTCCAAAAGCAAGACTGCTGGTACTGGATGTCGTGCGTTTAGCCACAGAGAAGGAATTTTATCAATTTCTAAAAAATTAAAAAGGAGCGACTTTATCGCTCCTTTCAATCTATATACTATTAAACTTGATGTTTCAAAGGTAAAACTATTTTCACTGTTGTTCCCTGTCCTACTTCACTAGTGAAGAATATATTCCCTTTATGATTTTGTATAATTTTATAGCTAATCATTAAACCTAATCCACTACCTTTTTCTTTGTTTGAATAATAAGGCTCACCTAGTTTAGCTATGCGTTCTTGGGCGATTCCAACGCCTTGGTCTTTCACCAAAATGTAGATAGACTCATCATTTTCCATCCCAAGTTCTATTCGGACTTCCCCCCCATTTGGCATCGATTCAATCGCATTACTAATTACATGTTGAAACACCTGTTTTATTTGGGTTTCATCACATTGTATCTCAATTTTATCATGTGATTCAAAATCAAATGTGATATTGAGTAATCTACTTACTTCTTTATTAGCGAGCAAAACTTCATCAAGAAGTTGATTGACTTCATTTCGATTGCGTTTTATTCCAAGATGGGAGTTCGCAAGGATTAATATTTCATTTACAAATTCCTCCATTTGACCAAGTTCAGCTAAGATGAGTTCTTCAAATGGAGAGGCTTGATCTTTTCTTAATTGCATAAATCCCTTTACACTTGTCAGAGGATTACGTATTTCATGTGCGATACTTGCAGCCAGTTGACTCACAGCTGCTAATTTATCTGTTTTGCGGATTAAATCTTCGTTCAACTTTGCCTCCGTTATATCCTCAGCCACACCAACTAACCTATATATCTTACCTTCTTCATTAAAAATAGGAACAACGCGGTTACGCACCCAGCGAATTGAACCATTGGAGTGAATTAATCTATAGTCAAACTCAATGCTTTCTTCGATATTGATAAATTTAGCTACTGTGTGTTCCCGGTCTTCAGCATAAATAGTGTTTATCCATAATGTTTGATCTGCATTATATTGCTCTTCAGTATATCCAGAGATTTCTTTCAAGGCTGAACTCATATACAAAAGTCTATTTTCCTCTAAATCAAAAATCCAAAATGCTTCCTTAATATTATTTACAATTTGTTGGAAACGTTCCTGACTCTCCCTTAATATAGCATCAGCCTGTAGCCGTTCGATTTCAAAGCCAACCCACTGTGTCATTAATTGAAGAAACTCAAGATCTGAATTAGAAATAGACCTAAACGATTGATCTAAAGAAAAGAAACAAAACGTTCCATAAAAATAATTATTTACAAAAATTGGTGCTCCTACGTATTCTTTGATCATGGGCGTTTGATCGTTAAATGCAACGGATTGCTTAAAATGATGAGGCTCTAATTTTTCTACAACTTTCCCTGCATAGGTTTCATTTAATGGGATGATATCTCCAGCTCGTCTTTCATTTGGAGTCTTACTTATGGTTTGAATAATCTCATAATCATCTCCAGTTATCTTCGAAATATTTCCGTCCGACAACCGAAAGCGGTCACATCCGATTCTAAGTAGCCTCTTTATCTTTTCTTCAAAGCTAAGCCCGTTATTACTTGTCACTTCATATAGAGTACGAATCGATTGCTCATTTATTGTTTTTTCAATTAAATCTGCTCTAAGCTCTATTTCTGTATGAACCCATTTGCTTAAATCCACTAAAGTTTGTAATTCATCTTCTGAAAAAGAGCGTGGTTTTACATCTATAATACAAAGAGTGCCTAATATATTGTTATGTTTAGTCACAATTGGCGCGCCTGCATAAAAACGAATATGGTGTTCCTTTACGAGAGGGTTATCTATAAATCTCTCATCTTCCATTGCATTCTCTATAACTAGAGGTTTACTATCTAAAACGACATGCTGACAGAATGCAGCATCTCGATCAGTAGATCTATCTTTTAAGAGATTTCCTGTTAGACCTACACACGACTTAAACCATTGCTTATCCTCTGTTACTAATGTGATAAGAGAAACCGGCACTTGAAAAACTCGACTTGCCAATTGAGTAATACGATCAAAAGATTGTTCATTTGGAGTATGAATGAGATTCAGGCTGTATAATTCTATTAATCTCCTCTCTTCTTTTTCTAAAAAAGAGGAGCTTTTCCCTTTGAATATTTCCTCTAGCTTAAAAATAAGAACCACTCCAAGCTTTTTTTCACATTATACCATATGGAATAATATCACGGAACAAAAGTTCGCTTCCTTATTAAGTACAAAAAACAGTGATTTCCGTTGGGATCACTGTTTTTTAAAATCAATTATATTCAAATTGATTTTCTTTGAAATTTCTTTGGCCACATTCAGACCTATTTTAATTCTGCTAAAACTTCATCTATTTTTGCAAGCTCAGATTGTAAACCGCCACCACTTACATACCATAGTGGGCCATCTAAGTAAACGACTCTATCATTTTGATACGCTTCCGTTTTCTTAAGAATATCATTTTCCATATCAGCCTCAATATTAGAGTCTCCTCCAACAGCTGCTGTACGGTCAATCACAAATAACACTTGTGGATTGAATTCTAAGATGGCTTCGAAACCAAAATTAGAACCGTGAGAGGATGATTCAATATTTTCTGTTACTGGCTTGAATCCATAAATATCATAAATGTAACCAAAACGGGAGTCTTCTGCGAAACCAGATAATTTCCCTTCATTGTACATAGTAACTAAAGATGTTTCATAGTTCCCAGCTAAAGCTTTTATTTCTTCTAAGGCTGAATTAAATTTTGCCGTATATTCATCAGCTTCTGTTTCTTTCCCAAACATTTTTGCGGCTAAATCTACAGATGATAAGAATGTGTTCCAGTAGTCATCCTGTGAGGTACCCACAAACACAACAGGTGCGATTTCTTTTAATTCTTCATAGTATGCTGACTGACGACCAGAGATAAAGATAACATCAGGAGCCAGTTCAGCAATATCTTCAAGTAGGGGTTCTTTTATGTTACCAACACTTTTAAACTCATCTGCATTATATTTTTCAAGCTGAGGTGGTAGGGCAGAGTCTTTAGCAACCCCTACAATTCCCTCAACACCTAGTGCATCTAATGTATCTAGGAACCCATAATCAAATACAACAATTTTTTCTGGCATCGTTTCAAATGTTACATCTTCAAAATTAACTGAACCTGCTTCTTCACTTTCAGCTGAAGCAACTGTTGGCGATACAGTCATTGGATATACAGGACCTTCTCCAGCTGCCGATGTATCAGTTTCTTCTGCTGTACTTTCAGCTGCTGTCGTTTCATTTGTTTCTTCTTTTGAAGCCTCTTCGGTAGATCCACATGCAGCAAGCATTAAAACCATAGCTGCTAACAATGAGATAAATAAATTATTTTTTTTCATATGTCTTACTCTCCCTTTTATATGTAAATTTTAATTGTTAATGATAATCATTATCAATTATAACTCTTTCATCATAGGATAAATCAACATTACCGTCAATATTATTTGAAATATTTTTACAATTATTTCCTGACACACTTTGTTTTGTTTTTATGAACATATATGAGAACTGGTTGATTGAAGCTATACAGGATGCTCGCTTTCCGTGGTGCGGGAGGTGAAAAATCCTCGGCGCACAGCGCCTGCAGGAGTCTCTCATATCCATTCCAATCAACCTAAACAAGTTCTTTAAAAATGAGAGAGGATCATCCAAGTAAAAAACTCTACGGCGCTTTTCTTCATCATTTAAATTTGCTCATGTATGTGAATTAAAATAAACACAAATCCTACAACCATTTTGCTCTTGTATTGGTATATCCATATCGTAAATTTCACGTAATGCATCAGAATTAATGATTTCATGGGTTGGTCCATTTTTCATAAGCTTTCCATCTTTCAATGCCACGATACGATCAGAATAAACAGACGCAAAATTTATATCATGTAGTACGATGACAACTGTTTTGCCAAGTTCATCCACAAGCTTTCTTAAAATTTTCATAATTTGTACAGAATGCTTCATATCTAAGTTATTCAAAGGCTCATCAAGCAAGACATAATCCGTATCCTGCGCAATGACCATTGCAATAAAAGCACGTTGTCTTTGACCACCCGATAATTCATCTAAGAACTTATCTTCCATTTCTAATAAATTCATATAGTCGAGTGCTTGATCAATAAATTTACCATCTTCAGTTGTAAGACGTCCCCTTGAATAAGGATAACGACCGAATGCAACAAGCTCACGTACGGTTAACCGAACATTAAGGTAGTTTGCCTGTTTCAATATTGAAACACGTTTTGCAAATTCAGAAGACTTCCACTTCTTCACATTATTTTTATCGAGTAATACTTCACCTGTATCGGCTTCTAATAAACGGCTCACCATAGAAAGAAGTGTTGATTTACCAGCACCATTCGGACCAATAAACGATGTAATTGTCCCAGGCTCAATTGTTACAGTAACATCCTCTACAACAGGTTTTTTACCAAATCGCTTTGTTAATCCTTTGATTTCAATCATCCTGCTGCCCTACTTTCTTTTAGTAATAGATAAATAAAGTAAATACCACCGATAAAGTTAATAATAACGCTTAACGTCGTACGTAATTCAAAAATATGCTCCACAAGGAATTGTCCGCCAACTAATGCGATAATACTGATTAAACTCGCCCCTAATATGTGAATTGAATGTTTATACGACACCAAAAACTGATAGGAAAGGTTTGCTACGATTAATCCAAAGAAAGTAATTGGACCAACTAGCGCTGTAGATGTAGCAATTAAAATAGACGATAAAATTAAGATTTTCATCACCATACCGTCATAATTAATACCCAGATTCATTGCATTTTCACGACCAAGGGACATAACATCCAGCTTACCCATAATAAGATACCCGTAAATAAACGCTAGGATCAAGATACCAATTGAAATATATAATAACTCTGCCTTCACATTGGTAAAGGTCGCGAACAAACGGTTCTGAAGACTTAAATACTCCACTGGATCGATTAGTACTTGTAGAAATGTGACAAAGCTTCCTAATAGAGTTCCAATAATCATACCTATTAATAATAAAAAATAAATTGGATGTTTATCTGCTCTGAACAAGAATCGATATAAAATCATTGCAAATACAACCATAGCAACAATTGCAGCACCAAAGTTTAAATATTTATTCAACACCCAAACTGACATAGATCCAGCAAAAAAATAGATTAGGGTTTGTACAACTTGATACATAG
Organism: Bacillus sp. (in: firmicutes); assembly: GCA_031180405.1. Taxonomy (GTDB): domain Bacteria; phylum Bacillota; class Bacilli; order Bacillales; family Bacillaceae; genus Metabacillus. Next base: position 24,168 of record JAPSLU010000022.1, read on the forward strand.
AATCAAGGCCCATAACAGAAGGGGTTAAAATTCGATTATGCGTAATCGTCTGGAACACGATTGTAGAATATGCAATTGCTATACCTGTTACAACCATTGCAGTAACACGCAGCATACGCTTTGGAAATGCATAATCAAAGCCACCTTTTATATCATAAAAACCATAAAGCAATATAAAAACAATGGCAATTGCTGCTAACAAAATCAGTTTCGTACTATTTCGCATATGCTTTCCCCCTTAATAGCATAGTTAAGAAGATCGCACTGCCTATTACTGCCACCGTTACATTAACCGGAATCTCATAAGGGTGAATAATAATACGTCCTAGAATGTCACATATTAATAAGAAGACAACCCCTAACACTGCTGTATGTGGAATGGTTTTCCGTAAATTATCTCCTAAATAAAGAGATACAATATTTGGAACAATAAGTCCTAAAAATGGAATAACACCTACAGTTAGTACAACTGTTGTAGAAATAATTGCAACTAAGATAAGGCCAATATTAAGTACTAGTTTATAACTTAAACCTAAATTCCTCGCAAAATCTTCACCCATACCAACAACTGTAAATTTATTCGCATAAAGAAACGCTAATATAACAGCTGGAATACTTACATATAAGAGCTCATAGCGACCAGCAATAATTAAAGTAAAGCTTCCCATTAGCCAAGAGGATATATTTTGAAGGAGATCGGCCTCATAACCAAAGAAAGTCGTAATAGATGACAAAATATTGCCATACATAATTCCTATTAGTGGGACAAAAATAACATCCTTAAATTTTATACGATCTAATATCTGCATAAAAATGAATGTTCCTGCTAAAGCAAATGCAAAACTAAACATTACTTGCTGCGTATAGGTTACATTCGTAAAAAATAGCATTGAAATTAAAATCCCTAGTTTTGCTGCATCTAATGTTCCAGCAGTTGTAGGTGACACAAACTTATTTCGGCTTAAAGACTGCATAATTAAACCTGCAATACTCATTCCTGCGCCCGCTAATATAATCGCAATTAACCGAGGTACGCGGCTTATTAAGAAAATTTGTGTTTCATCTGATTCCCAATTCAATAAATCGCTCGGCTTTATATCAATTGCTCCGATGAATAGCGATATAAAAGACAGGACTACTGCTGCAACTCCTAACATCCATAGTCTCATTTAAAACCCTCATAACGTGTATATTCTTAGTATCATTGATAACAATTATCATTACAAGTCGTTTTTAATCTATAGAACTAAAATGACAAAGCATTTTACTGATAATCATTATCAGTTATTTCCAAAAAAAGAAACTTGCCAAATTAGCGACTCTTGCATTATTGAGATTGATTATCAACTACATTATTTAATGTATCACAAAAAATATAAAGGGAAAAGAGGTATTTTTCAAATTATGGCATTTGCCTAAATTTATTCACAATTCCTTCACAAATAAGAAAAGCACAAGCGCCTTGATCAGCCTCGTGCAATAAGACGCAAATAAAAAGAAGAAGTTCTTTGTCTTCTCCTTTGTTGTTTATGACCTCGAAGTAGTTACAAACACGACACCCTTTGCCTCGGGGCTAGGCATATTACTTTTCTCAAAAGAAGTAATTCTGCTGATCAAAACTAGGTTGAAATTCATAAAGGATTCAAGATAAGATTTTTTGAAAATCCTCCTATCCTCAAAATCTTACAATGTTTTAATAAGACTTCGGATTGTTTCTGAGACGTCTAATTGATGATTTTGACAGTAATTTGTAAGCTTACGATAGGTCTCCTCATCTAGTCTTACATGCACGGAATGTATATATTTATCAGAATCTAATTTTTTTGGTCTTCCCCTCGTTATTTTCCTCTTTCCAATGTCATCCTTCCACACTGTTATGATGACATATCCATGCTTTTCAATCCAATGATCACAGTCATTCTCTTTCCACATTGATACTGCTCTCTGCTTAAAATCATGTTTGAATTCTGTTAACTCCTCTCCCTGAAGTCCCTTCATAATCGCCTTTTCCATTGCCTTATGCTCGATAAATTGCTGAAATTGGTCGTAAGATGTAAATGTTAGTTCTTTCATTTTTCCGCTCCCGTTTTATCATTTTTACTAGAATACTCTCAAAAAATCATACCTCTTTTTTAAACCTGTTAATAGAGGCTGTTTTCGTAAACTATGACGCTAAGTAATATGTATTGTGCATCAATTTTTAACTTTAAACAAACGTTTGATTAAATTAATTTTATAAAAAAAGAAACCAGTAACCCTGGTTTCTCTATAAACTATATCAATTGGTCAATCAGCTAGTATTCTTTCAATCTCGGATAACTCATTGTCAGAAAAAGATAAATTGCTAAGTGCTTCAACGTTTTCTTCTATTTGACTTACTCTGCTTGCTCCGATCAATGCTGATGTAACTTTACCTTCACGAAGTACCCAAGCTAAAGCCATTTGTGCGAGATTTTGGCCGCGACTTTGAGCAATTTCATTTAATTGTTTAACTTTGCTAATCACATCTTCTGTTACCCGGTCCTCATTTAGAAAAGTATTGGCTTTCGCCGCTCTTGAATCAGATGGAATCCCAGAGATATATTTATTAGTCAACAGTCCTTGCTCTAATGGACAAAACGCAATAGACCCTACTCCATTTTCATGCAAAACCTCTTGCAGACCATTCTCAATCCAACGATTGAACATAGAATAGCTTGGTTGATGAATCAATAACGGTGTTCCTAGATCTTGTAGAATGCTTACTGCTTCGGCTGTTTGTTCAGCACTATAACTTGAAATCCCAACGTATAAAGCTTTACCTTGACGAACGATTTGATCAAGAGCACCCATCGTTTCCTCCAATGGAGTATTAGGATCCGGTCGATGTGAGTAAAAAATATCTACATAATCAAGACCCATTCGTTTAAGACTTTGATCAAGGCTAGCGACTAGGTATTTTTTTGATCCCCATTCACCATAAGGTCCTTCCCACATATGGTAACCTGCCTTTGTAGAAATAACTAATTCATCACGATATGGGGCAAAGTCTGTTTGAAGTATTTTTCCAAACATCTCCTCTGCACTACCTGGAGGTGGTCCATAATTATTGGCTAAATCAAAATGAGTAATTCCTAAGTCAAAGGCTCTGCGCAACATTGCTCTTCCATTTTCAAAGGAATCAACACCACCAAAATTATGCCATAAACCTAAAGAAATGGCAGGTAGAAGTAAACCAGATCTCCCAACGCGATTATATTTCATCTCTTTATAGCGACCTTCATATGCCGTGTACGTCATTTAATATGTATCCCCTTTCAAGTTGCGTTCTCACTTATTTTACATCATTTTGTAAGGGGATACATCTTAAATAGCATTAGGATTTAATCATTTATCTCTATAGGTGTCACTCTTACTTGCAATATTCGTTTATCATGCATTTCTTCTACAGAAAAAGAAAAGTCCTGATAGTAGATTTCCGGCTTTTCACCTTCATCTGGAATATAACCAAGTTGTCCAATTACAAAACCACTTACCGTATCATAATCTTCATCTGTAATATCAATACCCAATAGGTCTTCTACCACATAAAGACTAGTTGTCCCCGGTATTAAGTAGACTTCATCACCCAATTCAATAATTTCTTCTTCATCAATACCTCGTTCATCATATTCATCAAATATATTCCCAACAATTTCTTCAATTACATCTTCAATTGTCACAACCCCATCTGTTCCACCATATTCATCAATAGCAATCGCCATATGAATATTATTCATTTGCATCTCTTTAAATAATTGATTGATGGGTTTTGACTCAAGAATAAAATATGGCTCTCTTAACAGCTCTTTTAATATAAAAGTATTTTCATCACACTTTTCAATAAACTGAAGTAAATCCTTTACATGCAAAATCCCAACAATATGATCAATATCCTCTTCATAAACGGGAAACCTTGTATATTTTTCAATATTAGCCAACTGAACTGTTTCCTGTAAATTATAGTTCAGTGGAATGGCGATAATATTAGTTCGGTGTGTCATGATATCAGATACAGACTTATTATCAAATTCAAAAATATTGTTAATCATTATTTTCTCTACTTCTTGAATCGTACCCTTCTCTTTCCCTACATCGACCATCAATCGTATTTCTTCTTCCGTTACATTTTCATCCTCAGCATTTGGGTCAACTCCAAATAGCCTTACAATAAAGTTGGTTGATGCTGTTAGTAACCTTACAAAAGGTGAAGACACCTTGGATAAAATAATTAATGGCATAACTGCAAAATTAGAAATGATGTCTGCCCTTTGCAAAGCAAGTCTTTTTGGGACAAGCTCACCTAATACTAAAGTAAAGTAGGATAATACAATCGTGATCACGAACACCGAAATTGTCCCTAAGAGTTTTTGAGAAATTGGAACCCCAAATTCATGCAACATTGAAGCTAAACTTCCTGCAAAGCTTTCAGCAGCAAAAGCACTCGCTAAAAAACCTGCTAACGTAATTCCTATTTGAATCGTTGCCAAGAAACTACTCGGCTCAGACAAAAGTTGATAAAGCATTTTTGCTTTTTTATCTCCGCTTTCAGCCAACAATTTCACTTTATTATCATTTAATGAAATCAATGCTATTTCAGAGGCCGCAAAAAACGCATTAACTATGATTAAAACTCCTAATATTAAGATTTCGATTATCATCAACCTCCAGAGTACCTTTGCTATGGAAGGTAGTTTCATTCTTTATATCTTGTCCCAAATTCTAATAAGTTTGTGAGGAAGATATTGCGAATTTGAACAAAAGTGCAAGTGCCTACATACGACGCAAATAAATGATTTAAAATAAAAAGTGTTCTTTGCCTAGCTAGGATCTTGCCTTTATTGCAAAAGTATACTACTGGAGCTAAGATGGTCATGCATTTATCAATGTTCAAGCTTTTATTAAATCCAAAGCAATAAAAAATGCCCCAATAATCCTTATTGGGGCCTCTCTGAATTTTAAGCATATAATTTGTTTTCTTCTTTTCTAAAGAAACTTTTCATTGCTTGGAAAACATCTGCTTTTTGTTTGAGGATATAATAGCGGAACTTCTCATCATTGACATTTTTATATGCGGACATTAGGGTTGAGTGACGATTATACTGATTTACTTCTCCGTAGCCAAAAATATTCGAAACCTTCATTAGTTCTCCTACGAGTTTGACACAACGTGCATTATCGGATGTTAAATTATCACCGTCTGAAAAATGGAAAGGATAAATGTTATATCTTGAAGGATTGTACTTCTCTTCAATTATTTCCAGTGCTTTTCGATAGGCTGATGAGCAAATCGTACCTCCGCTTTCTCCTTTGGAAAAAAAATCTTCCTCCGGTACAACTTTTGCTTCTGTATGATGTGCGATAAACTCAATATCAACCTTTTCATATTTTGTTCTAAGGAATCTTGTCATCCAGAAGAAAAAGCTACGAGCCATATACTTTTCCCATAGACCCATCGAGCCACTCGTATCCATCATGGCAATAACAACAGCTTTTGACTCTGGTTTGACAACTTCATTCCAAGTTTTGAATTTTAAGTCTTCTGGATAGATAGGGTGAAATTTTGATTTACCAGCCATTGCATTACGTTTATAAGCTGAAAGCATCGTTCGTTTTTTATCAACATTTCCCATTAGTCCGGTTCTTCTAATATCATTAAATTCAATATTTTCTATTACGATATCGTCTCGCTCTTTTTGTTTTAAATTTGGAAGCTCTAACTCCTTAAATAACGCTGCTTCCAATTCTAATATCGAAACTTCAGCTTCATAGTAATCTTCTCCCGCTTGATCCCCTGCTCCCTGACCCTTGCCAGGACCCTTCGCATCTGCTTGTGATCCATCTCTTGCTACGACGTCACCGACCTGACTCTCCCCATCGCCTTGGCCAACATGCTTGTTTTTATCATAGTTATAACGGATTTTGTATTCGTCAAGTGAACGAATTGGTATCTTCACAACATCCTTCCCATTGGACATTACAATACTTTCCTCTGTAATTAAATCTGGAAGGTTGTTCCGAATAGCTTCTTGTACTTTTTCTTGATGGCGTGTTTGATCATCGTGGCCTTTGCGATGGAGGGTCCAATCTTCTTGTGAGATAACAAAATTTTGTTCTTGATTAGACATATGAATAATTCCCCCTCCGATTTTTTAATGAAAAATCATTGCTCATCTTTTTTTCTAGGTGTTTGTAAAAAAAAGTGTCACATTTTTTAAACCACCAGCATACATTAACGTGGATGAATAAAAAGTTCAGTTACAACTCCATTTGATTTCTGTGGATTACTCTATCCTATGCGAGGAATTCGATTTATTGACAAATAATTTAGAAAATTAAAGTGGAATCTTTAAAAATAAGACAAGTTCCCAAGTTTTTTTGGACAAGATAAGGGTTACCATAATGTTATATTCTTTTTTTATAAATTGGCTACCTGGAATGTTATTAGTTTGATCATACCGATGCTTGCACGTAGTGAAACTTGTACAAAGGATGGACGATGATGTCATTGTGCTGTTTCCATCTACCAACATACTTTTTTCTACCATTGACAATTCCTTACCGGCTATTTAAAGACTTTTTCCCACCAATACTTTCCGTTCCAACCATTCAATATATCTTTCCCTCCATTACAAGCCCCTTATCGCCCATTCAGACTTTTTTTCCCTGTTCTACCACTTCAAATCCACCAACTCTTCCTATCCCAAAATTAGTCCAATGACCAAAAGCTCAAGCGCCTGGATCAACTTCGGGCAATAAGAAGCTATTGTATTAAAGAAAAGACGGTTCTTTGCCTTCTATTCAATTGTGGCTAGCCATATAGGAGCTGGCCATCGCATAAAGTAAGATTGCTGGAGCTAAATATTGCGCACCTAGCCACTATGCAATAATTTTATATATTCATATGCAACAAAAAAGCTGACAATCATATGCCAGCCGTAGTAAGTAAATCACTATTATCTATTTAATAGGCTTCCTACATAGCGTAATAAATCATTCGCAGAAGTTGAGTTATAGCCGTGCTCATCAATGAGGCGTGCGACAACTTCGTTAATTTTCTTAAGTTGTTGCTCGTCTGGTGTTTTGGATGATGTTGTGATTTTCACAACATCCTTTAGATCCGCGAACAGTTTCTTTTGGATTGCTTCACGTAAACGTTCATGTGAATTGTAATCAAATCTTTTTCCTTTTCGTGCATAGGCTGAGATTCGAATAAGGATTTCTTCTCGGAAGGCTTTTTTAGCGTTCTCTGAAATGCCAATTTGTTCTTCAATTGAACGCATTAATTTTTCATCTGGGTTCATTTCTTCGCCAGTTAACGGATCGCGAAGCTTATTTTTATTGCAATATGCTTCAACATTGTCTAGATAATTATCCATGAGTGTTTTAGCTGACTCCTCATATGAATAGACAAATGCTTTCTGAACTTCTTTTTTCGCCATTTCGTCATAAAGCTGGCGTGCTACCGAAATAAAGTTCAAGTATTTTTCACGGTCTTCGTTCGAAATAGATGCATGTTGATCTAGGCCTTCTTTTAAGGCTCTTAATACATCAAGTGCATTTATAGAAGGAACTTCCTTACGGATAATCGTTGACGAAATACGGTTAATCACGTAACGCGGGTCAATTCCAGACATGCCTTCATCATTGTATTCCTTTTGAAGCTCATTGACATCGACAGAGTTAAAGCCTTCTACACTTTCACCATCATACAATCTCATCTTTTTCACAAGATCAATATCGCCACGCTTCGGTTCTTTTAAGCGAGTTAAAATTGTAAACATTGCCGCAACCTTTAACGTATGAGGTGCAATATGAACATCTGACACATCACTCTCAGAGATCATTTTTTCGTAGATACGCTCTTCTTCCGTTACCTTTAAGTTATATGGAACAGGCATGACAATAATTCTGGAATGAAGGGCTTCATTCTTTTTATTGGAAATAAAGGAACGATATTCAGTTTCATTCGTGTGAGCAATGATAAGCTCATCAGCGGAAATTAACGCAAACCGACCCGCTTTGAAATTTCCTTCCTGTGTAAGGGAAAGCAGATGCCATAAGAATTTTTCATCACATTTTAGCATTTCTTGGAACTCCATCATCCCACGGTTTGCTTTATTTAGCTCTCCATCAAAACGATAAGCACGAGGATCTGACTCTGATCCATATTCAGCAATTGTTGAAAAATCAATGCTTCCTGTTAAGTCGGCAATATCTTGAGATTTCGGATCTGATGGGCTAAATGTACCAATACCAGTTCGTTTGTCCTCAGATAAAAATACGCGTTCCACTCTTACATCCTCAATACGCCCACCATATTCTTGTTCAAGTCTCATGACATTTAGCGGCGATAAGTTCCCTTCAATTCGAATACCATATTCTTGATAAAAGTCTTCACGTAAATGGTGTGGGATCAAATGTAGAGGATCCTCATGCATTGGGCATCCCTTAATCGCATACACGGCACCACGTTCAGTCAAAGAGTATGTTTCTAATCCTCTCTTCAACATTGTAACTAATGTTGATTTACCACCACTTACTGGTCCCATTAATAGCAAAATCCGCTTTCTTACATCTAATCGTTTAGCGGCAGGATGAAAATATTCTTCCACAAGTCGTTCAAGCGCATTTTCCAATCCATATAGCTGATGATCAAAAAACTTATACTTACGTTTCCCCTCGACCTCTTCAATTCCAGCATCTTTAATCATATTGTAAACCCTGGAATGTGCTGATTGGGCAACCCATGGTTTTTCTTTTACAATATCCAAATACTCTACGAAGGTTCCTTCCCATTTTAAGCGCTGTTCATCTTCCCTGTACTTTTCAATTTTTTTTAAGATATCCATAAGGACCTCCTTCATCATTGGTCGTACT
>JAPSLU010000310.1 GCA_031180405.1 Bacillus sp. (in: firmicutes)
TACTACTTTTAGAGCATGGTCCACTTTTGACATATCATCAGCATGTAAGAAGGATAAAATGGATTTATTCATATGATAGTCCGGTTCTATTCCAAGAATATTTAAATGAGAAGGAGATGCATAGCGAACTGTTCCGTCAAGATCAACCACTTTAATAAGGTCTGATGAATGCTCTGCAATTAGTCGATATCTTCTCTCGCTTTCTTCAAGTGCCTGATGGATTTTTTTACGCTCTGTTATATCTTTGTATATAACCACTGCCCCATTCCAATTGCCATCAATATCGTAAATAGGCGAATAGGAAGCAAGAACATCAATTATTTCACCAGCCTTTGTTAAGCGCTGTACCTCATGTGAAGGAATCGTCTCTCCGCTTTTCAACCTTTCTAAAATATCATGCAAATCTTCTGTATTTTCCTTTGGAATAATCGTTATTGTCTGATCCTTTAATAATTCTTCTTCAGTCCATCCCAATAATTTCTCAAATGCTTTGTTCACACTTACATAATGTTGATTGGTATCAAAGGTATAAATGGCATCTGCTCCACTATTCCATATAAGATTTAGTCGGTCATTAACACGTTTTAATTCTTTTTCTTTCATTTTTCGATCCGTTATATCGCGAACAATTGACAATAAATGTGTACATCTTTTTTCCTCGTTAAAAATTGGCGTGATTGTCGATTCCCAGTAAAAGATATTGTATGGTAATACCGCATTCCTTTGATCTATGTAAGTATGTGGGATCTCCATTTTTTCTTCATATGTTAAGGGTTCCTTCTTAACCATTGCCTCTTTATATTTTGAATAAATGACTTTAAAGGCATTTTCCGGTAAAACATCGCGAATGTTCTTTCCAAAGGATTCATTTGTTAATCCGACTAGTTTCTTTGCAGAGTCATTTGCAAGTACATATTGAAAATGATCATCATTTTTTACCTCTGTAAGAAAAACCATATCTGACATGTTATTAAAGATGTTAAAAAACAAGTCGATATACTTTAACGCTTCAAAATTAACGTTATTATTGCTCATCTTCTCCCTCATTTCATAAGCTAATTTTCAAAGAGCAAGCTACTTTACGTAACTTGCTCAATGTGTAGATAAAGTGAAATTTCTACCCTCTAAGATTAATTGCTAGTGGTTGCCTTTCGAGGCACTGTAGCTTGACTTCTAAGAAACGAGCGGTTGCGGGCAGTCTGAGCAAGCTTTATTCCCCTTAACGAAACTTGCTATTATCATTTGCTTTATTTAACTTGGCTGTTGACTCATTGATGAACTCGTTGATTTTTTGTTCTATTATTTTTAATTCCATTTGGATAATGTCAAAATATTGTTGTGATTCAGGATTTTGTTTAAGCAACTTTAATAATCCTCTTATAGAGGTGATCGGATTTCTAATCTCATATGCAACCTCTGCAGCTATTTCTCCAACGATTGATAGCTTTTCAGATTTCCACAGCTGTTTTTCAACTTCTCTTTTATCTGTAATATTTCTTGCAACAGCAATAATATGTTTTACGGTCCCGTTTTCATCTAAAACAGGTGTTAACATACTCTCAAGTAAACACCAGCTACCATCACGTTTTGCCATTCTAAGTTCAGTTTGAAATGGCTTCTTGGATTCAAGTAAATAAGCAAAGTTTTTCGATAGATCTTCTAAATCATCCGCGTGATACAAATTCCTCGGATGTCTTCCTTCGAAATAGCTTGGTGAAAACCCTAAAACAATCTCATGTGATGGAGAAGCGTATAATATATTCCCGTTCACATCTAAAATAGCGATGAGATCATGTGAATTCTCAGCCACTAACCGATACATATTCTGACTTTTACGTAATTCTCTTTCCGCCTCTTTTAGCTGTGTGATGTCGATACAAGATCCAATGACCTCAACAATTTCTCCTCCTCTATTTATCGGAGTCAATGCAGCTAAATAATAGATACCATTATACTCTGCTTCGTAGGTAACGTTTTCTTCCCCATCCCATGCTCGTTGATAATACTTGATCTTTTCTTTAGCCATAACTTCTGGTAAGAAATCAAACAGCTCTTTTCCTACTACTTGGTTTGGTGTAAAACCTAATCGATAGACAAGTTCCCCGTCACATAGTGTATGAATAAATCTTCCATCAATTTTTTTGAATTTTAGTGTCATTCCTTGCTGAAGGCGAACCGTTTCTTGAAGCTCTCTTCTCGCATTTTGGATTAATTCCTCTGACCACAATCGTTCATTTTGTTCTTGAGAGATACCGAATGAGTTCACAAGTTGTTCAATATTCACAAAATCCCTTTCAAGCTCATGTGAAAAGACTGGCTTACTAAAGAAATAACCTTGACCTATATCACAAAGGTGTTGCTGCAAGAATACTAACTGCTCCCCAGTTTCAATTCCTTCTGCAACAACATTTAAATTTAAATTATGAGCCATTGAAATGATGGTTTTGACAATTGTTTCGTCATTTGGATCATTACGAAGCTCCCGAACAAAGGATTGATCAATTTTTAGAGTGTCAACAGGGAATCGCTTTAAATAATTAAGCGAGCTAAAGCCTGTACCAAAGTCATCAATACTAATGCGGACACCTAATTTTTTAAGATCTTGCAAGGTACTAATGGTCCTTTCAATGTCGACTGTCATACTCTCCGTTATTTCAAGTTCCAAATACTTTGCGTTAAGCCCTGTCTGAAGTAAAACATTACCTACCGTACGGACAAGGTTTTTCTGGGAAAACTGACGTGCTGAAAGATTCACAGATACAACTAGATTAGAAAAACCTTGTTCGTGCCATTTCTTATTTTGCTCACATGCAGTAAGCAATGCCCACTCGCCTATAGAAATAATCAAGCCTGTTTCCTCGGCGATTGGGATAAATTCGCCTGGTGATACAACTCCCCATTCAGGATGGTTCCATCTTATTAGTGCCTCTGTACCAATGATTTCTCCTGATTTGAGGTTCACTTTTGGCTGATATTGCAAAAAAAGCTCGTTTTGTTGAATAGCTTTGTGTAATTCCATTTCTAATTGCAGTGGATTTGTTTTATTTTTATTTACATCAGCTGAGTAAAACCTAAATGTATTCTTTCCTGCTGCTTTAGCCTGGTACATGGCAAAATCGGCTTGTTTAATTAATGTTTCAATCTGTTCTCCATCAATTGGGTATAAGCTAATTCCAACACTAGGTGTAACAAAAATATCATAGTGGTTAATTTTCGTTGATGAAGAAAGTCCCTTCAAAATTCTTGTTGCCACAATAGAGGCTATCTCACGATCTGCATCCTCTAAAATGACAATAAATTCATCACCGCCTTGACGAAACACAATATCTTTTCCATGCACAGAAGCCTTTAATCTTTTTGCTACTTCTTTTAAAAGTAAATCACCTACAGAATGACCCAACGTATCGTTGATCACTTTAAATCTGTCAAGGTCGATAAATAAAATGGCTAATCTTTGATTTTTCTCTAGCCTTTGTTGCTGAAGAAAACGTTGATTCAGCAATTTTCGATTAGGTAACCCTGTTAAATAATCATGGTTAGCCATATGCTGGATCATTTGTTCAGAACTTTTTTGTTCTGTAATATCTTTTACAATCCCATATACCCCAACGATTTCATCGTCTATGACGATCGGGATATTTGTTATACTAACATCTATCAGACTCCCATTTTTATGGTAAAGAACACTTTCATAGTTTGTCGCTGTACCTAAAACCGCTTTTTGAAAATGCTCATTCGTCACATCTAGATATTCATGCGCGACAAAATATTCATATGACTGATTAATAAATTCTTCCATTTTGTAGCCAGTAATTTCTTCAATAGCTTGATTGATTGAAATGATGACTCCATCCCGATCCAAATTCACGACGATATCTGGGTTATATGTGAAAAGGGATTGATAGTTTTGTTCTGTATGAGCTAATTTTAAGGATTGGTTCGTAAATTTATTTTTAATAAAAGAACTAAGCAGGAAAATGATCAGAATAAAAGCACTGCCAATTAATAACCCCACAAATATGAAGGAGTTGTGATTAATTGTTTCATTATTAGAATGAGAAAAACGAATGGTCAATCCGATAAACGTAATATAGTGCACAATCACCAAATTAATACCAATAAAGAAACTACTAATTAGCCTCGTACGTATAATAGAAGGTTTTGAATTGCTCAGCACTGAGTTCATAACCATTTTCATAAAAAAGAATGGCGGCAAAATGGAGATGACTACAGACGCTATGACTGCAATAGGATGGTAATCTAGCTGACCACTAATAGCCTCCATACCAATAAAATGAAGAACCAGAAAATTGAAACCAAAAGAAATTCTTGCAGCAAGAAAATATCTAGGACTCTTAAGCCCCTTTTTTAAAATCTCTAGTATCAAATACATAAATGTAAGCGATAACATTAATGACAAAACCACCAATGGCTTGTCAAATGTCTGAATCGGCAGGAAAGACATCATACTTAAAAAATGAGCCGTCCAAACCCCAATACCAATCACAACGGCCCCATACAATTGCCAAAGGATATTTTTAAAGCCTTTTCGATAGGAAAGGCGAAAAAAGAAGTCATAGGCTGTAAAAGAAGTTAGGATCGATATGATGAAGGCAGCTAAGGCAATTGATAGATTGAATTGATTTAATATGCTTTGTATCATATTATTTTTCCCTCTCCCATGAGGGGTAAATTTGCCATGATGGTTGGCTACCGATAACCATGCGGGTGTTATCACAATGAGCTAAACAAACATGATAATGATGCATTCTATACACGGTTATCGTAGAATTCACCCCAAATGCTTACTAAAATGAACACTTTATTATAAAACGTTCAAATTAATTTACCTATATTAATTTTCTGGAAATTGCTGAATAGTTAAATCCAAGCTTCTATACACACGGCTTTTTTCTGTAAGATTGTTGCTATATAGTACTGTTCCTTCAAGTTATTAATAACA
>JAPSLU010000023.1 GCA_031180405.1 Bacillus sp. (in: firmicutes)
TCTTCATCCTCGATAAGACCCTTTGTGGCATTCCTGAATTCTCTCAATGTCTTTCCAGCAGCTTTTCCAAGAGCCGGTAATTTATTTGGTCCAAATAGCAAAAGAGCGACAAACAGAATAAGTAAGATTTCTCCGAATCCCAAGTTCACGTTCAAACACTTCTTTCTCTAAAAGAGTGATAGGTTATCTCCAAATTATAAATGAATATTGAAAAAGAAGCAAAGTAAGCTCCTATACTTTTCTTATTTGAAAGTAAAATAGAATTGACACGAAAAGGCCAATGATGATTGCAAATGGGACAATAAAGTTTAGATGTTGTTCCTCTTTTTCCGTGTCCTTCACATCCTCGTTTGTTACAATCTCACTTTTCAATTTTTCATTACTTTCTTTACTTTCTACTTTATCGAGCTTTATCTCTTTTATTGTTCTGCCATCTTCACCTTTTATCAAAAGCTCTCCAGATGGGCTTACTTCTTTTTCAATACTCTCACCCAGCTGCTTTGTAAAAGCCACATCTTCTTTAACTAAGAAAGTGTTATCTAAAGTGTCTCTAAACTGTTCGTTTCTTATAATTTGTTCTGTTTCATAATGGTCAAAACCATAATTTAGTAATGTTATGGTGTCATCATAGGATTGCTGATCATACATCGCATTTAAAGTGACAGCGATCAAACTTATATTCTCTCGGTCGGCTGTTGTAACAAGTGTAAATCCTGACTCATGTACAAACCCATTTTTTCCACCTGAGATCCCTTCGTACTCTTTGTCGCGAACCATTTCATGGTGGTTAATAATGGTTGTATCCCAGCTTTGACCATCCCATGTCAGTTCACTTGTTTGAAAGATTTCTTTAAATGTTTCATTTTGTATGGCATATTGCGTAATTTTAGCCATGTCCTCGGCTGTTGTTACATGCTCTGGGTCATAAAGGCCATGTGGGTTTGTAAAAGAAGTGTTTTCAACTCCAACCTCATCTTGCAAAAACTTATTAAATTCTACTGTAAATTGATCCACTGAGCCACTTAAGTGTTCTGCAATAGCAACTCCTGCATCATTTCCTGAATTAATGACCAAACCTTGAATTAATTTTATTAATGGAACCCTCTCACCTATTTCTAAGTATACTCGTGTTCCATCTACATTCCTGGCGTTTTCACTAACAGTCACAAGGTCATTCAAGTTTCCTTTTTCAATTGCATAAATTGCTGTAGCAATCTTTGTTATACTTGCAGGTGATAACTTTTTTTTACTGTTTTTTTCGTAGAGTATTTGTCCTGAAACAGCGTCAACTAAGATGACGGATTGGCTATGAAGCTGGAAATTCTGCTTCTCGGTTCTGTCCGTTGTTTCAGCTTTTATACTTTTCGGCAAAAAAAATGAGCATATGACAAAAGCAATCAGAACATACTTAATGTAGAATTTTCTCATGATGCTACTCCTATAATGTCATTGTTCTTACTTCTTTCTAATAGCATAACAAGCAAAAGCTATGGAAAGCAATGTCAGTATTTTGAAAACTATAAAAAAAGCGCAAGCACCTTAAAAAGCCGAGGGGAAAGGCATCTTACTTTTTTCACAAGTGTAAGACTGCTGGATCCAGATATAAAAACTAAGTAAAAACTTTATCCATTAATCACTTCTCTTAAACTATAATCTTATCATTGACTCTGTGTATAAAAAGTTTTATAATTTAAAACTGACGAACGTAAGGAAGGTTGATGAAAATGTCTGCAATAAAAATTAAACAGGCAGGGCTGCTGCAATTTGCACAGAATGGCTATGATGGAACATCACTTGCTTCAATCGCTCAAGATGTTGGGATCAAAAAACAATCTATTTATGCGCATTATGCCAATAAAGACGAACTATATTTAACCATTTTAGAAGACGTAATCGAGGATGAAAAACGATATTTACAAGACTATTTTTCTAGTCATACCATATTACCTTTACATGAAAAGCTGTATCAATTTTTAAGCGAATATGGCAAGCGATACGAAACACATGCATCCATGAAGTTTTTATTAAGAAATGGCTTCCTCCCTCCCTCACATTTGTGTGAACAAATGATGAAGAAAGTGTACCAATTTTACGATGAAATCGAATATCTCTTAAATCAGCACCTAGAGAAGCATCAAAAAGTTCTTGCAGCACCAGTCAAGGAAGTTGTCATCTCCTTTATTGGTCTTATTGATTCCATTCAAATTGAGCTCCTTTATAGTGGAACAGAACGATTTCAACGAAGATTAAATGCATCCTGGAAAATATTCTGGAGGGGCATTTCTATTGAGAAGGAGGACGGAGGACATGAATAAGTACTGGTTTCTTGTCTATATTTCAACTTTTTTTGAGGTTAGTTGGGTCACTGGGCTTAAGCATGCAACAACCGTTTTAGAGTGGATGGGTACGGCGATTTGCATTGTAATTAGCTTCTATTTATTAATCACAGCAACAAAAAAGCTGCCAATTAGCACAGTTTATGCTGTTTTTACTGGCTTAGGTGCTGCTGGTACAGTCCTAATAGAGCTACTATTCTTTACTAATGAAGTAAACTGGCTAAAGCTTGGGTTATGTACGGTCCTTATTGCAGGGGTTGTTGGCCTAAAAATGGTCACAACTGAACCTAGTCAACCACTGGAAGGAGAGCGTTAAGATGGATTGGTTTTTTCTTATTTCAGCTGGTCTTTGTGAAATAGCTGGTGTTGCAGCGATTGCACGTTTTAATGAACAAAAAAACTTTCTTAATGGGCTATTTTTAATTTTAGGCTTTGGTACGAGCTTTTTCTTCCTAACCTTAGCTCTAGAAACGATTTCGATGGGAACTGCCTATGCTGTTTGGACAGGAATAGGTACTGTTGGCAGTACTATATTTGGTATTTTCTTTTTAAAGGAACCTGCTGGGTGGAAACGAGTTTTATTCATTGCGATGATCATATCAGCTACTATTGGGTTGAAATTTTTACCATCTTAAAGGAGATTTCATATGCTAGCATCATTAAAATATTCTAGTTGCATTTTATTAGGAGCTTGCAGCTTTGGCATTCTTTCCGTTATTGTCAAGCTTGCATACGAGCAAGGATTTTCAGTATCAGAAGTGATTGGCAGCCAGTATTTATTCGGGTTTATTTTTGTCTGTATTCCATTTTTATTTATGAAAAAAGGATTTTTCATTAAAGATGTTGCTTATTTATGTGTAGCTGGAATCACGGCAAGTTTAACAGGATTGTTATACGGAAAATCCCTCGAAACGCTTCCTGCCTCTTTGGCTGTTATTCTTTTATTTCAATTTACCTGGATTGGTATTTTAATCGAAGGGATTGCTGATCGCAGGCTACCCTCTAAAGCTAAGCTTTTTTCAGTTTTTGTTTTATTTATAGGGACATTACTCGCTGGTGGGGTATTTTCGGGTCACATTGAGGGGTATACGTTGCATGGGCTAATCTACGGAATATTAGCCGCTATTTCTTTTTCATTGTTTATTTTTGTGAGTGGAAGAGTAGCTGTAGAGCTTCCTTCCATTACACGTAGCTTCTTTATTTCACTTGGTGCTTTAATCTTTTTATTATTAGTTTTATCACCAGATTTTGTCGTCAATGGTTCCCTTGGTGATGGGTTATGGAGATATGGAAGTTTACTAGGTTTCTTTGGTGTCCTATTACCTGTCCTGTTATTTTCAATAGGGACCCCTAAAATAGGCGGAGGCCTTGCTACTATTTTAGGTGCAGCAGAACTACCAACAGCCATCATTGCCTCAGTCCTAATTTTAAACGAGAAAGTAACATGGATTCAGGTTATAGGTATTTTGGTGATTATTATTGGTATCGCGATCCCTCAACTACATGTAACAAGAGAGAATTTAATAAGACAAGAATAGGAAGACAGTGTGGCAAACCTTCAATTTTGTGATGCTGATCCACATGCCTTCCGTTCTCTTTTATCCTTGTTTTGTTGGATGACAGGAAGGCATGTTTGTTTGAGTTGCTTCAGCCATTTCTATTAAGTAATAGCATTCCGTTCTCATCGTATGGTCCTGCCATCAACGGATTTCATTATTCAGTTCCATTTCCTCGAGTAAATACTCCTCTAGCTCATTAACCATATGGGTGATAAGGTAGGTGGAAGATGAATTTTGATTCTTCCTGTTACATGCCTCCTTATCATCGAAAGCTTGAATTCTCAGGACTCTTTCGCATCTCCCTCTGCTTCTAGTGTTAACGACGTAAGATTTAATTGTTCTCTTGATTTTTTTAATAAGATCTCCAAGTATCTGAAGCCAAAATTGATGCTCAAATTCAGCGGTTTTCTCATAAATCCTCCTCTCTGTGCCAATGTTTAAGAAACTTGAATTAGTAAATGGGATTTAACTAGGCATAGGACATAGATAGTAAGAATATACATATCCATGTTCACAACAAAAACAAGGAGGGTTTCTTCATGTTTTTTCACATCAAGGAACTTCAATACAACGCGAAACCCGAACGTCCAGACGCTGTTTATGCCAAAAAGCTTCAAGAAGTATTAGGTGGTCAATTTGGAGAAATTTCAGTTGCTTTGCAATATTTATTTCAGGGTTGGGGAACAAGATGTCCAGGGAAATATAAGGATATGCTCTATGATATTGGAACAGAGGAGCTTGCACATATTGAAATGTTAGCGATAATGATTGGTAGATTACTTGACAACGCGCCACTTAATGAACAAGAAGAAGCTGCCAAAAATCCTGTTATTGGAGCTGTACTAGGTGGTATGAATCCTCAGCATGCAATAGTTTCCGGATTAGGAGCAATGCCCGCGGATAGTGTTGGTAACCGCTGGACAGCAGATTATATTATTGCAAGTGGTAATTTATTAGCAGATTTTCGAGCAAATCTTAATGCCGAATCACAAGGACGATTACAAGCTGTTCGTCTATATGAAGCAACAGATGATCGTGGGGTCAAAGATATGCTGTCATTTTTAATTGCACGAGATCGGATGCATCAAAATCAGTGGTTAGCAGCCATTGCGGAACTAGAAGCGAAAGAAGGTAGAACGGTCCCAAGTACTTTCCCAATTCATCTAGAAGCGCAAGGCTTCTCCTATAAATTTATGAATCTGTCAAGAGGAGAAGAAAGTGCTCAAGGTCGATGGGCAAGTGGACCAAGTATGGATGGGCAAGGAGTATTTGAATATGTGCAATACCCACAGCCACACGCACCAAAACCAGTCCCACGTCCGGCACCTCCTGTATTTCATGACACACCGCCAAGTAGCTGTTAAGAAAAAAGCGCATGTTGTAACAAAACAAAAAGTGATCTCCCCCACACTACTCTTTGTGAGGAAGATCACTTTTTATGTTTGATTCATTAATGAAAGATATGTCTTTCCCAATACACCATATGTTCATCTTCTTCCACTCTAGTCATGATCAACTTCTCTAATACACGAATGGATGCTTGGTTTGTTAGCAAACATTCCGCAATGATTTTATTTACTTGACCTGTTCGGAACGCCCAGTCAAACAGGGCTCCAACCGCCTCGGTCGCATATCCGTTGTTTTGTGCATCAGGATAGATTCCATAACCAACCTCAACTACACCATGTTCAGGCTTACCTTTAAACCCAATGTCGCCAATTAATTGTTGGTCCTCTTGCTTATAAACAAGCCATACTCCCCAACCAAGAAGCTCTGTATCCACTTCGAGCTCTTCTAAATAATGTTGGATATGTGGACTTAATTCCTCGTCATCTTTTATTAAATTTATCACACATGGCTTAATGATTAATCTTTCCGTCTTAATCTCCATTATTTTCCTCACTCTTCCTCTTTTCGGTCTTCAGGATCAGAAATTGGGAGTTGAATCGAAATGGTCGTGCCATTTGAATGACTTTCGATATTTACATCGCCATTATGATGTTTCACAATTTCAAAGCTAACCATAACGCCTAGGCCTGTACCGTTTTCCTTTGTTGTAAAAAAGGGCTCACCTATTTTATCAAGGATTTCCTTTGGGATACCTGGCCCTTCATCTCGAATCTTTATCTCAACAAAAGAATCATCATATCGCTCAACACTTACTGTTATGGTCCCTCCATTCTTCATTGCCTCTATAGCATTTTTTATAAAATTGATAAAGACCTGCTTTAATTTATTTTCATCACATAATACGAATATTGGCCTTGGATGTAGCTTAATCGCAATATGCACATTATGTAAAATTGCTTGAGACTTCGTGAGTGCAACAACATGCTGTAAAATACTTTGAATATCTTTATGTAGGTAACGTTCTAGCTGCGGCTTGGCTAATGCTAATAATTCGCTCAAAATAATTTCAATTCTATTAATTTCAGCTGAGATAACTTTAAAAAATTCTTGCTTATAGTTTTTTCCACGATCCATCAACTGCAAAAAACCTTTTATGGCCGTAATTGGATTGCGTATTTCATGAGCAATACCTGCTGCTAGTTGTCCAGCAACTGTTAATTTTTCTGAGTTAATCATCATGTCATGTGCAAACTTTCGTTCTGAAACATCTCTGATAATGAAATAGACTGTTTGAATTTCTTGACATGTAGTAAGAATCGTCTTGACCTCAACATCGTCAATTTTCTCTCCGTTTAGTTGAAGTATTTTTACCTCATGCATTTCTGACGCTATCCCCTTCTCAGCCTTTAGGTTGTTGAAGACCTCACTTGAATATCCTTGGAAAAATTGACTTATTTCTTTTCCTAAAATATCCTCGAGACCTTTTGCTCCTAAAAGCTCAGTAGCCTTTTTGTTCGCAAAAACAACCCTTTGCTCCTGGGTGATAATAATTCCATCTGGAGAGTGCTCTACTAAACTACGATGAAGACTTTCACTTTCCTCTAGCTTCTTTTTTTGTTCTTTAAAATCAGTGATATCCTTCGCGATTCCATATACACCAATAATCTCATTATCCATAATAATTGGCGAATTGGTTACTTCCAAATCCACTCTTTTGTTATTTTTCGTTATTAATGAACATTCGTAATGTTGAATGGCTCCTGCTAATGAATGATGAAACTTTTTATGTACATTTTCAAGATGGGCGTCTACTATTAAATCCTTATAAGAGAATTGAGTTAATTCATCTTGTCTATATTCGGATATCCTTTCACAAGCTCTATTTGCAAGGACAAATTCACCCTCTAAATCCATGGCATAAAAAGCTTCAGGCTTGGATTCTTCAAAAAGCTGCTTAACAAACTGGCTCTCTCTTATAAATATTTCTAGCTTTTCTCTCTTTCTCTCTGTTTGCATGCTCTTCATGGTGTTCCCCTTCCTAGTTTTCATAAGAATCTAGATAAATAGATATATTTGCTTAATGAACTAGTACCCATGTTTTATTTTACACTATATAATTTTCAAACTCTTCTATTTTTTGTGAACTCCCCTAGAATTGCAGATAGAAACTAAAAAAAGCTGACAGTCAGTAAATGATCCGAAGGGGGATAGATCATAAACATCTTGTCAGCTTTTTCAATCTATATAAAGAGTAACCGCTATTCCTATTGCAAGACTTTGGTGTTAAGCATTTGTTGCATCACGGTTTGTAAGTTTAATTTTGACGTTTACTTTTTTACCTGCACGATAGAGAGTAATGTCAACTTCTTCACCTATTTCTGTTTCTGTGTAAAGAAACTTCCTTAAATCACTTGCATTCGTAATGGCTTGACCGTTCATTGAAACGATTACGTCTTGTTGCTTTAGTCCTGCTTCATCAGCAGGTGAGCTTGGCGAGACATTACCTACGATGACACCTTCTGTTATCTCTTCTGGTAGGTTCATTTGTTCCTGGAGGTAATACTGAGGAACTTCGCTCATTTCCACCAGACCTACTCCAAGGAATGGACGTTGAATTTTCCCATTATTCATTAACTCTTCAGCAATAGGTAGCACATCATTACTCGGAATAGCAAAACCTAAACCTTCAACACCACTTTCCGTAATCTTTAAGCTATTAATTCCGATTACCTGTCCGCTCATATTGATGAGTGGGCCACCGCTGTTTCCTGGATTTATAGCCGCATCTGTTTGAATAACATCTAATGCCCAATCACCTTCAGATGTTGTCACATCAATAGTTCTATCTACTCCGCTAATAATTCCTTGCGTTACTGTTCTAGAAAATTCTTCTCCTAACGGATTACCGATTGCAATAACATTTTCTCCTGTACGAAGTTTTGATGAATCACCCATTTCTGCCACTGTGGTTACGTGTTCAGCATTGATTTTTAATACAGCAATGTCTGTTAACGCATCTGTTCCGACTAATTCTGCTTCAACTTTATCCCCACTGAAAAGAGTTACTTCAATTGATTGAGCACTCTCTATGACATGATTATTTGTGATGATATAACCAGCGTCTCCTTCTTTCTTAAAAATCACTCCGGACCCTGTCCCACTTTCAACACTCTCACTTGTTGAATTTTCAAACATATTCCCATTTGAATGGTTTTGTAAATTTGTAATTCCAACAATCGCCGGGGATATGCTATCTACGATATCAGCAATAGAGTTTAAATTAGTTGATAATGCTTGTGTATTAACAGTTGTGCTAGAATTTTCATTATGTGCAGCTGTTTCAACAGCCAGATTATTTTCAGTAACACTAGGTTCCTGGTCATTTGTAAAAGTAGTAACACCTAATACTAGCGCTCCACCTACAACTCCGCTAACAATTGATGAAAAAATTGGTTTTATACTTCTACGTGGTTTTTTGTGTTCGCGCGTTATTTCTGTTTCATCATAATATCCCATATTTATTTCCTCCTGTATCTAATTTCTTATACACTTTGTGAACTTATGAATCCGCCTATGACAATTAATATTAATAGAAGAGAAATACCTGTGAAAATAATGGCTCTCATTATTCAATCTCCTTTTTGTAATCTGCTTAATGGATTTGCTTTAGATTAGCTTAAGTATATGAAAAGAGTTTGGGATAATAATGAGAGAATTGTGGGAAATTGTGAAATTGATAAACGTTAAAGTACGCAAGATGTATAATAACGTTGAGAGGAAGTGAAACAATGAGTTACAGCGTCTATTTAGTTGAAGATGAACAAAACTTAAATGAATTATTAACGATGTATTTAAAAAATGAAAAATGGCTTGTTACTTCTTGCCAGACTGGCTCTGAAGCTAGAAAATTAATAAGCACTCCCCCCCATTTGTGGATATTAGATATTATGCTGCCAGACATTGATGGATATCAATTAATTAGGGAAATTAAGGCTGCTACACCAGAGGTTCCAGTTATTTTTATTTCAGCGAGAGATGCAGATATTGATCGCGTCTTAGGTTTAGAGCTTGGAAGCGATGATTATATCTCAAAGCCGTTTTTACCAAGAGAACTAGTAATTCGTGCGCAAAAGCTTCTTTCAAGAACATATTTAGAGGAATCCAGCGGCTCTAGTCAATTGATAAGGCTTGAACCATATGAAATTGATGAACAAGTACGAATTGTTTATTTTAAAGGTGAAGAAGTTAATCTTACCTCAAAGGAATTTGATCTCCTTCAGCTATTCCTACACAATAAAGGGCAAGCTTTTTCGAGAGAACAAATTTTAACAAATATATGGGGAGAGGATTATTTTGGAACAGATCGCGTCGTTGATGATTTAGTGAGAAGACTGAGGAAAAAAATGCCTGAATTAAAACTAGAAACCATTTATGGATTTGGGTATCGGATGTTAAAAGGATGAGGAACAAGCCACTAGCTTTTCAAATATGGATTGTATTTTCAGGAATACTGCTTGTGATTTCCTTGTTACTTGTCATCTTGTTTCCTACGACGTTAAGAGGATTCTTTACGAAAGAGATCTATAAAACGATTGAAAATGAGCAGCTTGTTCTAACAGAGTACGGAAATCCTGGTAATAATTTTGGCGTTGAAAAACAAAAAGATCGTTCTGTTTCACATTTAGTTCTACCAATTCAAAGTTCTTTTTACTTATATTCAGATGAGCTTCCAATTGATTTTATTAGACAAACACAGGATTTGGCTGCCAGTCAAACACAAGTAGTAGAAAGATATGAAAAAAATTTAAGAAATCAAACTCTCTTTTATGTGATTCGAAAGATTACCGTTAACGGAGAAGCGAGCTACTTGTTGTCTTACTCTTGGGATTCATATCGTAATGACCTTGTTTTTACACTATTTCGTCAGTTAATGATCGTTATGGTCATAGTATTTTTATTTAGTTGGATTCCTTCCATTTGGTTAGCCAGATATTTATCAAAACCTCTCGTAAAGCTTGAAAAGCATGTGAAAGATATATCTGATCAAGAATGGCATGAACCTGTTGAAGTAGATCGAGATGATGAAATCGGCAAGTTAGGGCAAACCATCGAAAAAATGAGACAACATCTTGTGAGGAAGGATGAAGCCCAGCAAACCTTATTGCAGAATATCTCGCATGATTTAAAAACACCTGTTATGGTTATTCGCGGTTATGCACGATCTGTTAGTGACGGAATT
The DNA here is from genome assembly GCA_031180405.1 of Bacillus sp. (in: firmicutes). Classification (GTDB taxonomy): domain Bacteria; phylum Bacillota; class Bacilli; order Bacillales; family Bacillaceae; genus Metabacillus. Next base: position 10,485 of record JAPSLU010000023.1, read on the forward strand.
TTTCCAAAAGGTGATTTATCAAGCACAATGGATGTTATTGAAGAAGAATCCGAAAAGCTCGAGAAAAAAATAAAGGATTTACTTTACTTAACAAAGCTGGATTTTCTTGCTACACGGAAACCCAAAAAAGTGAACTTTCTCCTTGATGATCTTGTTCGTAAAGAAGTCGAACGAATTAAATGGGCAAAGTCTGAAATACGTTGGGATTTTAAGCTAGAAGAAAGTTTGATTGTCGGAGATTCAGAACAATGGGGTAAACTCCTTGAAAATCTATTGGAAAATTCATTACGTTATGCCGAACAAGTTATAACTATTTCACTAACGAAGGCTGAAAACCATCTCACTTTAAGGTTATGGAATGATGGACCACCTATTGATAAAGACATGATAGGGCAACTATTTGAACCTTTCCAAAAAGGTCAAAAGGGTGAATTTGGGATTGGATTAAGCATTGTAAAACGAATTGCTGATTTACATGGTGTAAAGGTTTGGGCAGCTAATGAAAATAACGGTGCAGCATTTTATTTAGAAATACCTATATCAAACTAGGGGCTGTCCCTTCGAACAGCCCAAAATTCTATTATTTTGGATACGTCATTTCCTCTGGCTTTACATATTGTTCAAATTGTTCTTCTGTTAGTAATTGAAGCTTTATAGCGGCCGCCTTCAATGTTAACCCTTCTTTATGCGCAAGTTTCGCAATTTTCGCAGCATTTTCATAGCCGATATGTGGATTTAAGGCTGTGACAAGCATTAAAGAGTCTTTCAAATATTTTTCAATTACAGGCAGATTCGCTTCAATCCCTACTGCACAGTTGTCATGGAAAGAATTCATCCCATCTGACAGCAATTGTACTGATTGAAGAAAATTATAAATAATAACAGGCTTGAATACATTTAATTCGAAGTTTCCCTGACTTGCAGCAAAGCCAATTGTTGCATCATTTCCCATTACTTGAACAGCAATCATTGTTAATGCTTCACTTTGGGTTGGATTGACTTTACCTGGCATAATCGAGCTACCCGGCTCATTTTCAGGAATCGTTATTTCACCAATCCCACACCGCGGACCACTCGCAAGCCAACGGACATCGTTTGCAATTTTCATTAAGTTGGCTGCTAATGCCTTTAATGCGCCATGAGCATACACAAGCTCATCATGACTTGTTAAAGCATGAAATTTATTAATTGAAGAGTGAAATGTTTTTTTTGTATAATTACTGATTTCCATAGCGACGCGGTCACCAAACTCAGGATGTGCATTAATCCCTGTACCAACCGCAGTTCCACCAATTGCTAAGTTTTTCATATAAGCTGTTGCCTGCTCAATCATTTCCTTAGTTTGCGAAAGCATGTGGGTCCAGCCGCTAATTTCCTGTCCCAGGGTTAAAGGTGTTGCATCTTGTAAATGCGTACGACCAATTTTTACGACGTCCTCAAATTGCTTTACTTTTTTATCTAAAGTGTTATATAGCTGGTCAATTGCCGGAAGGAGCTTTGTTTCTATCGCTAACACCCCAGCAATATGCATTGCCGTTGGAAATGTATCATTGGAACTTTGACTCATATTTACATCATCATTAGGATGGATGACTTCTTCGATGCCTTTCTCTTTTAAAAGCTCATTCCCTCTTCTTGCCACAACCTCGTTTACATTCATATTACTTTGCGTACCACTTCCAGTTTGCCACACAACTAGCGGGAAATGATCATTTAACTTTCCTTCGATAATTTCACCACAAGCTGTTACGATAGCAGCCGCTTTTATGTTATGTAGTTTTCCAAGTGAATTGTTAACGATCGCAGCACTTCTTTTTAAAATTGCAAAGCCAATAATAACCTCGTTCGGCATTTTTTCTCCACCAATTTTAAAATTCTGCTTACTACGTTGTGTCTGTGCTCCCCAATACTTTTCAGCTGGTACTTGAATCTCTCCCATTGTGTCTTTCTCTACACGATAATTCAAATCAACACCTCCGAAAAATGAATTCACCCCTTTATTGTATATTTTTTCCTTTACTTTTAAAAGGAATGTGAATCTTTCTTTTCTTAAGTAAGACTTGTTATATTTTTGCTATTCTTACATATTGAAAATTTAAATAAAATTTTTATTAAAAACTTAGTTTATTGGATAGACAAACTGAAGAGAGGTTGCTATAATAAAAAACAGTTAATGATCATTTTACTATAAGGTCTTATTTGTAAGCGATAACAAAAGATAGAATCATAGCTTATTAGGAGGCAAGATTATGAGTTATTTTCAAGAAATGAAGAAAATTCAATTTGAAGGTCCACAATCACAGAACCCTTTTTCATTCAAGTATTACAATCCTAATGAAATCATTAATGGGCAAACTATGGAAGAAATTCTTCGCTTCTCTGTAGCCTATTGGCATACTTTTAATGCAGATGGCTCAGATCCATTCGGAGTAGGAACAGCTATCCGCCCATGGAATCACTTAACTGGAATAGATCTAGCTAAGGCTCGTGTAGAAGCAGCATTTGAATTTTTTGAAAAACTAGATGTTCCTTACTTCTGCTTCCATGATGTGGATATCGCTCCAGAAGGCGCTACTCTAGGAGAAACCTATAAAAATATAGACACGATCGTTGCTATGATAAAAGATTATATGAGTACTAGTAAAACGAAGCTTTTATGGAATACTGCAAACATGTTTACACACCCTCGATACGTTCATGGAGCAGCTACTTCTAATAACGCAGATGTATTTGCATACTCTGCAGCTAAAGTAAAAAAGGGACTAGAAGTAGGAAAAGAGCTTGGAGCAGAAAACTATGTGTTCTGGGGAGGTCGTGAAGGCTACGAAACACTTCTTAATACAAATATGAAGCTTGAACAAGATAATCTCGCCCGTCTCTTCCATATGGCTGTTGACTATGCAAAAGAAATCGGTTTTGATGCTCCATTTTTAATTGAGCCAAAGCCAAAAGAGCCAACAAAACATCAATATGATTTCGATGTGGCAACAGGTCTTGCTTTCCTACAAAAATATGGATTAACAGATAAATTCAAATTTAATATCGAAGCAAATCACGCTACTCTTGCTGGTCATACCTTTGAACATGAATTACGTGTTGCTCGTATAAATAATATGCTAGGTTCTGTTGATGCAAACCAAGGTGATACCTTACTAGGTTGGGACACTGACGAGTTTCCAACAGATTTATATACAACAACTCTAGCAATGTATGAGATTTTACAAAATGGCGGACTTGGTAAAGGCGGATTAAACTTTGATGCTAAAGTTAGGAGAGGTTCTTTTGATGTAGAAGACCTTTTCCATGCCCATATCGCTGGAATGGATAGCTTTGCAATTGGTTTAAAGGCAGCCAACAAGCTTATTAAAGATCGAGTTTTAGAGGATTTCATTGAGCAAAGATATAGCAGCTATTCAGAGGGCATTGGTCTCGATATTGTAGAAGGAAGAACCGATCTCCAAAAACTAGAAAAATACGCATTAAATCTTAAAGAAATTAGAAATCAATCAGGCAGACAAGAACGATTAAAGGCATTAGTAAATCAGTATATTATAGAAATACTTTAAAATCCATAAGAAGATATGCGCTAAGTGGAGGTCTCTTTCAGCACATATCTTCACTGACTACAGTCCAACTATATAAGAAAGGAGAATAGAGACAAATACATAAGGGTGAGATTATTGAACCCGATTATGTAAACGTTATCTCTTCAGTATTACCTATTAAATTAGGTGATCCTGATTAACTAAATTGTGTCTCTAACACGACCAGTATGAAAAGACAAAATTCAATTTATATCCTTGTTATTACTCTAGTTGCAACACTTGGAGGTTTGCTTTTTGGATATGACACAGCTGTTATTTCCGGTGCTGAGAAGTCTCTTGAAGCATACTTTATTGATAGTTTAGGGCTTGATACTTTTATTCACGGTATCACAACTTCTAGTGCATTAATCGGTTGTATTATCGGAGGTATTATTTCAGGTTATTTTGCTTCTAATTTCGGGCGAAAAAAATCTTTAGTAATTGCAGCCGTTTTGTTTATACTATCTGCACTTGGCTCTGCTTATCCTGAATTTTTATTTTTCACTGTAGGTGAACCATCCGTTTCTTTATTAATCACGTTTAATATCTATCGAATATTAGGTGGAATTGGGGTAGGACTAGCTTCAGCAATTTGTCCGATGTATATTAGTGAAATTGCTCCTGCGAAGATTCGAGGTCGCTTAGTTTCATTTAATCAATTTGCTATTATCTTTGGGATGCTAGTTGTTTACTTTGTGAACTGGGGCATCGCAAGAGGTCAATCATTAGAATGGATTAATGATATTGGCTGGAGATATATGTTTGCGTCAGAAGCAATTCCAGCATTATTATTTGGAATCCTTCTGCTGTTCGTTCCTGAAACACCTCGTTATTTAGCAATGAAAAAACAAGATAGCAAAGCTTTACAAATTCTAGAGAAAATTAATGGAGCTGCTGAAGCTAAAACAATTTTGTCAGAAATTAAACAAACCGTTACCATTCCAAAAGGTAAGCTACTCTCCTACGGAAAATTAGTCATTGTTATCGGGATCTTACTTTCTGTCTTTCAACAGTTTGTCGGAATCAATGTAGCTTTATATTATGCTCCTCGCATTTTTGAAAGCATGGGGGCAGCAAAAGATGCTTCAATGCTACAAACGATCGTAATGGGTTTAGTTAACGCAATCTTTACCATTGTTGCAATCTTAACAGTTGATAAATGGGGGCGTAAACCTCTGTTAATTATAGGTTCAATTGGAATGGCCATTGGAATGTTTGGTGTTTCCACGTTAGCATTTACAGGAATTATCGGAATCAGTACACTCCTGTTCATTATTGTATATACAGCTTCCTTCATGATGTCTTGGGGGCCGATTTGCTGGGTTCTCATTTCTGAGATCTTCCCTAATAAAATTAGAGGCCAAGCAGTGGCGATTGCTGTTGCAGCGCAATGGGCTGCAAACTATTTCATCTCATCTACTTATCCAATGATGATGGAATACAGCGGCGGTCTAACGTATGGATTCTATGGTTTAATGAGTGTTTTATCAGCAATCTTCGTATGGAAGTATGTTCCTGAAACAAAAGGAAAAACATTGGAACAAATGGAATTCCTATGGACGCGCAAATCTAATAAGAAAGCTGCATGAGCAAAAGGCGTTGGAATTCCAACGCCTTTTATTATAACTAGATAGTCTGCAAACCTGCCTGATTTAAAAAATTCCACGGCTTATTATAGTGTGGCTGGAAGAAGAAATCAACAAAACCCAATTCATCCATTGTCATGTTATTTTGGATACACACAGATAACGTATTAATAGATTGTGTCACATCAACCTTTGACATGACTTGTGCTCCTACGATGCGTTTAGTGTCTTCCTCATATACTACTTTTAAAGTAATGTCTTCAAATGTGGGCATGAATTCTGGACGGTCATGCTCTAAGATTGTGATACTTTTCACATTCAAACCCATACGAAGAGCTGAGGTTTCGGTTAGACCGGTCGCTGCAATGTTTCGATCATAGATTTTAATTCCAGATGTCCCCTGTGTTCCCATATATCGAATGGTTGGTTTCAGTATGTTTTTCGCAACCAATGTTCCCATCCTCACTGCATTAGTAGCAAGTGGAATATACGCAGATTCACCTGTTGGATTGTAGCGAATCGCACAGCTATCACCTGCAGCATACACATCTTTATTACTTGTTCTCATATAATCATCTACTTTAATAGCACCATTATCAAGCATTTCTATTTGACCTTTTACTAAATGTGTATTTGGCTGGAATCCAATACATAGAATCACAAGCTCTGCTTCATACGTCCCTTTTGTTGTTTCAACAGCATCTAACTCCCCATCATTTCCGACAAAACGAGTCACTGTTTCACCTAATGCTAGTTTTACACCTCGATCCTGAAAGTCCTGTTCAACCACATCTGTAAATGATCTATCTAAATATTTACTTAAAATTCGCTCTTCTCCGTCAATAAGGGTAACTTTTTTACCACTCATTTCAAATGCTTCAACTAATTCAATTCCTATATAACCTGCACCAACAACGACAATATTTTGGACATCTTTTGCTTTTTGAATAATTGTGTTAGCGTGATGAAAATTCTTACATAAAAGTACATTTTCCATTTCAATGCCTTCAATTTTAGGTATAAGCGGCCAAGATCCTGTTGTTAATACTAATTTATCAAAAGTATCGTGTACAATTGTATTTGTCATAAGATTTTTTGCAGTAATTGTTTTATCTTCAACATTAATATCATTTACTTCATGCATCAACTTCATAGTAACACCAAGTTTTGTTAATTCTTCAGGAGTACAATAAAATAAACCATTCGGATCCTCAACTACTCCACTTACATGTAAGGCTATACCGCAAGATAGAAAAGAGATATTGTCATTTTTTTCGTAAACAGTGATTTTTGCGTCTGGGTATAGTTTTACCATATTCGAAACAGCTGCTGTTCCTGCGTGTGTACATCCAATAACAGCAATCTTCATGTAAAATTCCTCCTATGAAATTCGAATTGTCCATAATGTTTGTGAAGTGTTTCACATGCATTTGTGAATAATTTCACAATCACTTGATGACTTTATTATAATGCACTTATTTTAAAAACTCAATACTCTTTGTGAAGTTTTTCACAAAATAATACCAAATAGGTATGAGCCCTTTTCCTAACCTAGCTCACACCTATTTTTCTATTTTTCCTCTTGTTCGATTACTAATCCATCAACATGCTTTCGATTCATTAATTTCTTCTTTTTCCTAACATCCTTCGCATCGAAAACTTGATCTAAGTCATATTCCTCAGGATATAATTCCTCAGCTAGAATAAAAGGTTTTATACGTTTATGATTAAGAGTCAATTTTTCTCCTTTCACAACTAGCTTCAATTCTCCCATTGGATTTACAGTTGTTTCCACGATGCCCTTTGTTTGCAGGTGTGGGATCCAAACCGCATCACCTACTTGATAGGCCTGGATCTGCTTATTATCTTTTCTATCTTCCTTTTTTCTTAGTCTTTCTCTTTCATTAATTGCCGGAATGAAATTTGTTTCCACATTTGGTTTTTGGTAGGAAATTTCCTTAGCTCGATGAATAATATCCAATGGCATTCCTAGTTTTTGTGCAATCGAGAATGCTTGACTGTCTCCACCTTTTCCGACAATAAGTTTATAAAGAGGTTGTAGTGTTTCGATGTCGAAATCCATTGAACCATTTTGAAATCCTGCTGCTTTTTCTGCAAAATCTTTTATTTCGCTATAATGAGTGGTAGCAACAAGCATTGCTCCTGAACGATATAAAGCTTCAAGTATCGAGATTGCTAAACCCATTCCTTCTCTCGGATCTGTCCCTGAACCAATCTCATCAAGGATGACAAGTGTATCTTCACGTGAATAGCTTAAAATCTCAATGACATTTTTAATATGAGATGAAAATGTACTCAATGAATGCTCGATGCTTTGTTGATCACCTATATCGACAAAGATATTTTTCACAATACAAAAGCTACTTTCAGGTTCTGCAGGTATATGAAGACCTGATTGAACCATCATGGCTAATAAGCCAATTGTTTTTATCGTAACCGTTTTTCCTCCTGTATTTGGCCAAGTAATAACTAAGGCCATATACTCTTTTCCTAACGTAATTGTTAAAGGAACAGCCGTCACACCTAACAAAGGATGTCTTGCATTGATAATCTGGAAACCTTGATTTGGTTGGAGCTTCACCTCGTTTCCACGCATTAATTTACTCAGCTTTGCCTTTGCAAAAATGAAATCATACGAAACCATTCCTTCTATATTAATAAGAAGCTCGTGCTTATAAGCTGCAGTCAAATCTGTTAATTGCCCCAAGATCTTTTGAATTTCCAGCTCCTCTTCTACTTTTAAATATGCAAGCTCATCTTGTAGTTTATTTAAATCCTGTGGTTCCATAAAGACGGTTTGCCCACTTGAAGATTGATCAATAATTGTTCCAGGGAATTTACGTTTGTATTCATTTTTCACTGGTACAACATATCTTCCATTTCGGACACTAATTACTTGGTCTTGGAGATAAAACGCAGATGTCTTCATAATTTGTGCAAGCTTTGTTTTAATTTTTTCATCAAGAGTAGCCAATTTGCTTCTTATTTTGGATAAACCTCTACTTGCATAATCATCCACTTGATTATTGCGAATACATCGTGTTATTTCTTCTGTAAGATCTGTTAGCTCGTATAGAGAATAAGCATAAGAGCTCACGATTGGCGCGTGATATTCTTGTTTAATCATAAACTTTTTAATTTTTTTCACACTGTCCAAAAATACTCCTAAAAACTCAAATTGATCTGGAGTAGGCAGATATCCTTTGTCAACAAGTGTAACGATTTGTTCAACTCCATGAAGAGAGTGTACCGGAATACTTGAGGATTTCTCGATAATTTTACATGCTTCAGTTGTCTCATTTAGCCACCTTTTAATTTTTCTTTCATCCTGGATTGGTAAAAGGTTACGTGCTCTATGTTTTGCCGCTTCACTCATTGCATAATCGCTAAGTAATGCTAAAACTTTATTAAATTCTAAACTTTCGATTGTTTTCTTGTTCAATGTTTGAACCTCCAAATGTATTTTTTAAAGACCAAAATATCCACAGTTCAAGGCATTTTATAAGTTTCCTAAAACGGCAAAAAAAGAGGTGACGAACAATGGCTGTTCATCACCTCTTTTAGACCTTCACAAGCTCTTTGATACACATTCATACAAATTCCCCTCTATGGGTCAGTCATATGAACGTGGATACAAAAAAACCGTACTTAAACAAGCACGGATTTTCCCCACGAGCACTATGCAAGAAGATCGCAAATTGTGTACGATTACCGTTTTGTTCTTAACCGTCCACATAAACACACTTAAATAAACCTTCAAAAATAAAAGTTTTTTAAGCTGATTCATGCAGATGAAGTATTTACTTCGTTAGTTAAGAACAGAAACCCTCACAAAACACATCTCCTAAACTGTAATTACCTTTAAAATACCAGATTTTGGAACGAATTGTCAATATGAAAACTAATATTTCAAAACCCATTTCTTATATCAGTAATACTCTTACCACCTAGAAACGCATGCCCTATCTTTAGTGTCAAGATTGTTTCAAAACCCGATTTCTTATAGACCTTCTCAACTCTTTCACTAATAGGGAGCACCCAAAACCGTTCAATATGTTTCTTTTCTATATCCTCTTGGATATGATGAATAAGCTGTCCAATAAGTCCTTTCCCTCTATACCTTTCTATTGTAGCTACACTTTCCAATCTTGCATCTTGTTTATATAAAAATTCTTTAAAAGCCTGTTCACGAATAGCCCCGCCAAGCTCTTGAATTTGGCACTCAATATCAATAGCAGCCTGCATATTTTCAGACGTTACTGCTTCAATTGTAACAAGTGGCTGGCGTACAATTTCTATCTTTTGTTTCAATAATTGAACAGGAGATTCAAATTCTTCAAAGTCAAATCCATTCCTCTTTAAAGCTTTAACAAATCCCTGGTGTCCATCGTAATTTGAGAGATAAAATCTTGGCGTTATATTTTTCTGTTGATAAAAAACAATAACTTCGTTGATGATCTCTTCGACATTTCCATTGTACGATGAAAGATATGCATGATTTGCATCATAATAATTTGGTTGATTTTCATTATAAAAAAGATATCCCCAATTTGTTTCTACCTTTGTGGAGAACGATGAAACATAGGCGATATCTAGTGCTTCAATATAGTCTTCAATCATTCTATTTCCCCCGCTCTTGGAATTTCCTTATCAATACCAATCATATCAGGAAATCATTGGATAACCCACTTAATTGATGTAAAAGGAAAAAGGGTGGTTATTTTCTCTGTTTTTTCACTCAATCATGGTAAAATACGTTAAAATACTGTCTGGAAAGGGGTTTACCTATGAATATCTTATTAGCTGAAGATGATTTAAAGCTTGGTGAGCTTATTACATATATGTTAGTAAAAAAGGGAAAATATCATGTCGATTGGGTAAAAACTGGTGATGATGCCTATGAATATGCCATTGCTTCTCATTATGATGTAATAATTATGGATTGGATGATGCCTGAAGGTGACGGAATTGAGATTTGCAAAAAATTAAGAAATGAACGCTATGGGGGAGCAATCTTAATGCTAACGGCTAAAGATGCCATTCAAGATCGAGTAGTTGGGTTAGACTCTGGAGCAGATGATTACCTTGTTAAACCATTTGAAATTGATGAGCTGTTAGCAAGATTAAGAGCATTAGGACGCCGAAACTTTTCACCAATTCGTGAAGATGTTCTAAAAGTAGAGGAAGTAACGATTAACCGTACAAGCCAAACTATTGAATTAACTGAGCAAATCATACAGTTAACCCCCAGAGAATATCAACTGCTTGATTTACTTGTTCAAAATAAGGGTCAAGTTCTGACAAGGGACATTATTTATGATCGAATCTGGGGAACTGAAACTGACGTGTCCTATAAAACGATTGATGCCACTGTGAAGTTACTTCGAAAAAAGCTTGCCATTTTTGACAAAGAGAATTGGCTTCATAGCATAAGGGGAGTTGGATACAAGCTTGAAACGTAAAAAGTCAGATCTTTTTGTTAAAACACAAAAAAGCTTAACAGGTAAATACAGTTCACTAATTCTCTTGTTTTTATTTCTTTTTATTTCACTCCTTTACGCTATTGCCTATTTTTGGTTTACCTCAGCTGAAAAAAATGAACTAATGAAAATGGCAAAAAACGAAACTAACTCAGTTGAACAGCTTTTAGAGGATTTTCGTGTTCGAAAGCATGAACCGCAATTCTTTACAGGTAATAGTAACCAGCTCTTTTATTATGTAGTTAATTCCCATGGAGAACTCATATTACAAACAGAACAGCTGTCACTATTTAAAGGAGAGTTTCTTCAGTTAATTGCTGAATGGACACCAGCAAAAGAACAAATTCGCACGGAAGATGTTAAGATCCACCAGGATAAGATTCTTAAACATAAAAAAGAAGATCAATTTTCAGCGTATATCCCAAAAGAGCAAGATTTAACGATTATGATGATTGCTCAACCAATATACGACCGAAATCAGCTAATTGGCTATCTTTACTTAGGTCAGGACATTACGGATATTTCAGAGCTATTACGCGGACTTTTTATTATTCTCCTTATTATGATGGTCGTTTTTTCAATTATTGCCTATTCCTTTAGTTCGGTCATGTCCAAACGGGCGATGGTTCCAATTAGACAGGCTTTTAAGCGACAGCAGGAATTCGTTGCTGATGCCTCACATGAGCTTAGAACCCCGCTAAGTGTAATGCTGTCTTCGATCGAGATACTTGAGATGGAAAAAGATCAGCTAAGTGAAATGCCAGCTAGAATGGTAGATAACGTAAAAGAAGAAGTAAAAAGGATGACAGGATTAGTTGGAGATTTGCTTACACTTGCTAGGTCTGACACCGACGATCCGCAGCATATTAGTTTTGAAAGAATTGATTTTCATTCTGTTGCCGAAAAAGCTGCCCATTCCTTTGAACCACATGCTCTTGAAAAGAAAATTCAGCTTGATTTTGAGGTTCATCCTCCGGTTATTGTTTTTGGCCAAAAAGAGCGTCTAACCCAGTTGCTTTACATTCTACTTGATAATGCCATTAAATACTCTCGTGAAGATGGTGTCGTAACATTAGCGGTTTGGAAAGAAAAAGATGATGCTTTCATTTCAGTTTCTGATTCTGGTATCGGCATAGGTGAAAAAGACCTACCATACATCTTTGAGAGATTTTATCGAGTCGACCGCGCAAGAACACGACAAAATGGCGGACATGGACTAGGTCTTTCAATTGCCAAATGGATAGTTGATATCCATGGTGGCAGGCTTACTGTAGAAAGTAAATTAGATATAGGGAGTACATTTTTAGTAAAATTACCTCAAAAAAGATAACTTGCAGGGCAAAATGCTCTGCAATTTTTTTTTTGTAGTGCGGACAGAACATCCAATTTCTGTAGTTATTCTCTTTTTCTCTTAAATTTATTTTTCATTTCTGAAACTTATTTACCTATTATTCTTATTTATTTTCGATTATGAAAATATATTTTCTATTTTGCAATTTCCGTCAAAATTCGAGCATTATTGCCTCCTCCACTTACCTTATAAGATTTTCCCTCCTCTTTCAATTTTTCACCGTCTTTTCACCAAATTCTTGTACATTAGTATTCATAGAAACGCAAGACACATAAGGAGGAGGTGAAGCAATAATGAAAAAAAGTCCTTTGTTTTGGATTATGACGGCTATTTTAGGGCTTGTAGCATTAACATTTGTTTTAAATGTATTTGGACAATTAGTTATGCAACCATATTTTAGCCATGGTCAAGGCGGTGGATTTCACCATCATGATTTGAGAATGCTGACGTTTGGTTTATCGTTCCTTCCATTCTTATTTCATCTAGGATTAATTGTCTTAGGCTGGTGGATTTGGAGGAAGGCCAATGGAGAATCCGTGAAAAAGTGGGTTGGAATCATTCTGCTAACAGTTGGAATGTTCTCGATCCTTCCACTAATCATTGTGATCCCAGTACTATTAATCGCGGTATATTTTATAGTCAAAGGAAAAACACAATCAGATAGTGAGTTTATCGCCGATCCAATTATCGTATCATCCCTTTCTTACAGCAGTAACACAAATAACATTCTTGATGAATGGGAACGAAAAAACAAATAAGGAGGAAACAAAAAAAATGGGTATTTTTAAACGTGTTAAAACTATATCATTAGCCAATATGAATCATTCTTTGGACAACCATGAGGATCCGATCAGAATGGCGAAACAATATATTAGGGACCTTGAGGTTGAAATTAACAAAGCAAAATCTGCTTTAGCAAACCAGATCTATTTTGAACAAAGACATGAAGGACTTATCGTCCAAGTAAAACAGAAAATTGAGGATCGTAAAAGACAGCAGCAGCTAGCTCTTGAAAAAAATAATGATGAGATGGCAAAGCTTGCGATTCAAGATCGGATTGAAAATGAAAAGAAACTAATCATCCTTGAAGAACAAAGCACAATTATTCAAAATCAAACTCGACAAATAAAAGCTCAAGTTGCAAACCTGAAGGATACACATTCGGACTTGCAAAATCGTAAGTCACTCCTTATTTCAAGAGCGAATATTGCACGATCAACAAATACAATTAATAGTACAGTACTTTCCACTCAATCAGAAGGTATCTTAAGCGGTTTGGCCAGAATGGAAGACAAGGTGTCGCTCCTTGAAGCTCAAGCAATTGCACATGATTATATGTATGGAAAAACACCTACATCTGAAAAAACTTATTCAATCGATGTAGAAGAAGAGTTTTTGAGAGTAAAAGAAGCGTATAGCAAAAAAGAAGAATAACAGCAGGGTCTGTCCATTTGGACAGGCCCTTTTCAATAAACTAAACGACATCATAACCTTGATCTTCTATTGCATCTTTCACCGCTTTTTTAGATACTTTTGAAGAATCCAGTTCAACATCAACAGTTCCATTTTCTAAATGAACGTTTACCTTTGAAACACCTTCTAATTTTCCAACACTGCCTTCCACTGCTTTCACACAATGATTACATGTCATACCTTCGACTATTAATGTAATGGTTTCCACTATGTTCCCTCCTATTTTTTCATTAGCCTTTGCACTGTGACTAATAATTCATCAACGACTTCCTCATCACCCTCTTGAATTCGCTCTACTACACAAGTACGCAGATGACCTTCTAGCAGTACCTTTCCAACACCATTTAAAGCTGATTGTGTGGCAGAAATTTGAGTGATCACATCATCACAATATGTATCTTTTTCAATTAACGCTTTAATACCGCGTATTTGGCCTTCTATTCGGTTTAGACGAATAATTAGATTTTTTTTCACTTTATCTGAATGATGACTAGTCCTATAATCATGATGATGAAACTGCTCCTGAAAGTCCTGATCTAAACTCAAAAAAACATTCCTCCTAAACTCTTCATGTTTTTATTTTAATATCCCCTATAATCCCTTTTATTTTCCAAGCAATATTTAAAGCATGTCTTACTCCTGGTCGCTTATATATAGTAGTAGAACTCAAAAAGGAGCGTGAAACTTTGCGTAACATGTTACTCTGTTTTGCTCTATTCACCTTCACCATCGTTGTAGCTGGTTGTGGTTCTTCAATGGATCAGCAAGAAAACGCTGTGTCTGCACATGAGGATCCTAAGAAAGAACTTCTCCGTGCAAAAGCTATTTATATCGGGCTAATAGATTCCAACTCGATTGAAGTTGTCATTGATAAATCACCAACAGCTATCCAAATATCAAAAGTGCAATACAAAACACTTGAATCCCTTCAGACTAACACGCCAATCAGTATCACGTACTACGTTAAAAAGAGCACCTCTCAAAACATCTTAGAGAATGTTGTAATTATTGATGATTAACAGAACAAAAGCGCAAGCGCCTTGATTAGCCCCGACAAGCATAAGACGCAATTGAATAGAAGGCGGTTCTTTGTCTTCAATTCAATTGCGTCTAGACCCTAGAGGAGCTAGACATCTTACTTTTCTGCAAAAAGTAAGACTGCTATAGCTGGATGCTAAGTCGCTTATCCACAGTTCAACAAGAATTTTATAATTTCCTAAACGACAGAAAAGGACGGCCCCAGTTTAAATTCAGGCCGTCCTATTATTTGCGTTATGTTTTCACCTTCAACTGTTTATCTAAATAAAAGGTCCCAAACGGAACAAAAGCTAAAAATACTGCCCACACCGCCCAGAAAAAAGACCATCTTTTTCTGAAAAGGACAAGGGCAATCATGATCACATATGCCACAAATAAAAAACCATGAATCAACCCTACAATTGTGACTGCTGATGGGAAATCAAAAAAGTACTTTAAAGGCATTGCAATTAGTAGCAGAACTAAATAGGAAATCCCCTCTAAAATCGCTGTAATACGCAGGAATCCAATCGATGTCTTGAGCATTTTCCTCAACTCCATTTTGATATCAATAATTCCATTATACAAGCAGATTCCCCCTTCATGACTGTTAACTTTGAAAAATTTTATAACATTGCTACATATTGGATAAAGTCGTCATTCATTTTCCATACTAAAAATGGAGGTGTAATTTCATGAGATTTTTGCATAAATATGGGGTTGAACAGCAAGAGAATGGGGTCATCCTCACTCTATATGTATATGTATCTGATTTTGACACCGAGTTTGCTAATGAAATAGGAACAGATATAACCTCTACTCATCAAGAGGCTGTCTGTGATTATGCCAATAAGCGATTTCCACATTTAAAGATTAAAGCTGTGAAAATTGTCTGTGGGGGCATTTTAATTGGAAGGTGCTCTTTTACAACTATGTCTTAATCTAAATTTTCAGCAAGTATGACCTTCATGATATAGATATAGTAAAAACAACGGAATTACCAGGCATTTTTGATATTCCTTTTAAAGGCCCAATCTAAGCAATTAGTAAGAGGGCTGCCATTGTACAGTAAGTACTTCTAATCATATCAAACAGCCAAAAACAAAAGGGGCGAATATCGCCCCTATACCGTTCTCACCATCCATATCCATAACCAGGCTGGTTACCACCTGTGAAACCACCAGCACCAACAATTATTAACAAGATAAATAACACAACTAATAAAGCAAAGCCGCTACCATAATCAACTGCACCTTTTCCACTCATGCCTATCACCTCCAAGTCAACTACTTTACTACAGTATGTTGAACCAAAAAAAGTGACCTGGGCATTTTACTGATCGCCTATAATTACTTATTAATCTTAAATTTATTAATCTTTGTTTCTAATTCAAGAATGGTTTGAGAAAGAGATGAAGCTAGATCTCCTAATTCTTCTGCTGCTGCTGACTGTTCTTCCGTAGTAGCTGTGACCTCTTGTGTTGTAGCTGAGGAAACCTCCGCAACGTCCACCATTTCACTAATGGCATGTTCTACTTTTTCTTTATTTAAATTGATTTTTCCAATTGAGGCTTCAATATAATCAATTTCATTAATAATTGAGTTCGTTCCTTCTAATATATTTTCGAATGCTTGTTGTGTATCGTGAATAGACGTCGACTGATCTTTAAACAGAGTAATCGTTGTTTTAACAAGCTCAACCGATGTTTTAGTTTGTGTAAGAATGCTTGCAATGACAGTTTCAATTCGTAATGATGAGCTCTTTGTTTGGTCTGCAAGCTTACGGATTTCTTTGGCAACAACAGCAAAACCTCGTCCTGCATCACCTGCTCTTGCCGCTTCTATACTTGCGTTAAGTGACAACAAATTTGTTTCTTCACTTACATTTTTTATTATCTTAACCATATCTTTTATTTGAGCAATTTCCACATTTAATAGATCCATCGTTGTATCAACCTGGCTGATATTTGCTCCCATTTCAGTATTCTTTTCTGTTAACTCTTTAATGGTTTCAATCGATTGGCTACTTAACCTTTTCGTTGTCTCCGTAATGGACGACACCTTAACCATATTACTGGCAACCTCATTGATCTCACTTGAGAGCTCTTTCATTTCACGATCCGTTCTTTCTGAATAATCAACCTGGCTTATCGCACCTTTTGCTACTTCATCGATAGCGCTCGCAATTTGCTCTGATGCACTAGCTGATTCTCCAGAAATTCGTTTAAGGTCATTTGCACTCTTTACTGCATATGCGGATACCTTTTTATTTTCTTGGATCATTAAGGTTATGTTATCAATCATATGATTAAAGCTGTTTCCTAATTGACCCACTTCATTTTTATATAAATAATCTGCCCTATTCGTTAAATCTCCATTTTCTGCTTCCTTCATGATTGCAACAATATTATTTATAGGCTTTGTCATACTTCTGGCTAAGAAAATACTTACAAAAACAGACAATAGCATAAAACCTAAAATAATGAGATACACTAAGTAAATTACATTTTGTATTTCTTTCATTAAAAAGGATTTTGATGTAGAAACAGCCACATTCCATCCGTTTTCAGTCTTTTTAATTGAAACAAGATTCTTATCTGTATTTTTATGACCTTCAAACTTCTTTCCAATTAATTCAACATTATTACTGGAAATGACGGTTCCATCCTCATTGTAAACTGTAATTTCTCTAGCCGAATTGTCTTGACCATTTGTAAAAACCTCATTAAATACTTCTCCATTTGCAACTAGAATAATCGTACCGATTCGATCAAATTTTCGAAATAAATAGATGTTCTCATAATTATTTTCTATCCCTGTTTTCCATGAGATAACTCCTTTGGAATTTTCAACCTCTTTTGCATAAGGACTGTTATTATAGTCCTCTATAAAATATTCTTCAGGATCTTGCCCACCGTAAATTGTATCTTCACTGTTTACGAAAAACATAGCCTTGGCATACTTATTCGAAAATGTAATGCTAGAAAAAAACTCTGATACCGTTCTCTCCTTTGTGATAACCTCGAATTCTGATAGACCTTCGTTTGTTCTTAATGTTTCCATTAGCTCAATATTAGAAAATGGTACTAATGATAGATTATTAATCTCTCGTAAAGCATTGTTTACATTTTTCGTTACTTGTACATTAATATCCTCATTCATTGTCGAGACTTTATTTTCAATCGTATTTTTTGAAACAAAATACACGACATTTCCAATAATAATACTAGGAATAAGAGTGAATAATAACAAAAAGAGAATAATCTTAGACTTAAGTGTCATTGCTTCCATAAAGGATGGTACTTTTAAACGAAGTATTCTTTTATCCCTTTGAGATTTTGCTTTTATTGGAACTTGTTTATTTCTCCCTTTCATACGTTTAAGCATTTGTTCGTATCCCCCTCATAAAAATGACCATAGAGAAAAATGTATACCTGATATACTGCCTTTTGATACAAATCCAGCATTTTCATCTATTTTACCTGAGCAAATGATTCTACTAACGTTGCCACCCAAATAGATCTCTTTATGTATACGTTTTCAATTATACTATATTTTCGACCAAATTCGTCATAAGTTTTACTATCATTTAAAGTACTTAGTAATTTCTTCTTACATCCTTTCAAGAATATACTAGTATCGATTTGTTCTAGTTTTCTATTATTTTCACTAAACATCTTGAAATTATGGCGATAAAAAACTTGATGTACCAGCGATCTAGCCCTTAGCCTACAGCTACACAAAAGAGAAGATTAACTCTACGATTGAGAAGTAAATCGTCTATTAATAAAAAAACGGTTCGGCATTGGTCAAACCGTTTGTGTGTGTCGACAAAGTAATATTGCTAGCCCCTCAGACTGATTGCTAACGCTTGCCTTTCGAGGCACGAAGCCTTGAGAGGAGCGGAGTTACCGGGGTTGGTAATGAGCACCGCAGCAAGGTGAGTAACACCAAAAGTGCAAGCGCCTTGAAAAGCCCCGACAAGCATAAGACGCAAATGAATAGAAGACGTTCTTTGTCTTCAATTCATTTGTGGCTTATGACCTCGAGGGGCTTGGCGCTGTAGCTAGACTCAGAAGAAAGCAAGCGTTTGTCAACAGTCTGAAACGGTTTGGCATTGGCCAAACCGTTTTTCTCGTCTTTATTAGTAGGTTTTATATAGCAATTGTCTCTTCTTGTTGTTCTGCCGATTTACGTTGCTTTTTCGATTTTTTAAAGTATAACAGCTCATAGACAACCGGTATAACAACAAGTGTTAATAGTGTGGCAACACTTAATCCTCCAATAACAACAACTGCTAAACTTGCAGAAACTAAGTTACCTGTTTCTGCTTCTTTAAATAATAATGGAAGCATAGCAAATATTGTTGCCACAGCTGTCATAATGATTGGTCTCATTCGAATTGTTGCTGCTTCGACAATTGCATCCCGAATGATCATTGTTTGTTCATTTTGCTTTACTCGATCTAATAGTACAATCGCGTTTGTCACAACGATACCAATCAACATTAACGCACCTAATAATGCCGTAATATCAACTGTAATTCCACTGATCATGATCCCTAATATTGCCCCGATCGCTGCAAGAGGTAATGAGAACAAAATGGCGATTGGTGTGCGAATTGTTTTAAATGTAATCACCATGATCAAGAAGACAATTCCGATTGATGCTAGCATCGTCATAAATAAATCATTAAAATCACTGGCTTGATCAGCACTTGCACCACCAACAAATACTTCAATGTCATCTGGAATGTCCATGCCTTCTACGTCTTTACTTCCGAAGATTTCACTATTCACTGCTGTCGAAATAATCGAAAGTTTTTCTGGATCAACGTTTGCCGTTATCCTGACATATTGTTTCCCATCCTTATGAAATGTGCTCGTTGGTTCTTCTGTTTGTTTTAATTCAGCTACCTCTGAGATCGTTGTCATCCCAGTGGAAGTCATAATCGGGACCTCTGATAGATCCTTTTTTGTATCAGGTGTGTACACTGGTTCTAGCATGACCATAGTTTGCTGCTCATTAATTTCAATAGCACCAAGTGGTGTTTTATTCAGCATTACAGCTGCTTGTTGAGCAATTTGGTCAGCCTTTGCCATACTTGGATCAACAACAAATGAATAAACTGTTTTTGTTTCTTCTTGGTTTGTAGTGACCTTTTCAACTCCATCTATTTCGTTGATTTTGTTTTGAATATTTTCAGAAACTGTCACCAATTGATTTAGATCATCACCAATGACATCAATTGTAATAGATGTAGTTCCACCACCCATCATCGTTGCTTCTGTAGCCTCTAAGGTTGCATCTTTATATTCGTCCTTTTGTGTAAGAACTTTGTCAATAAAAGCTTTCATGTCTGCATCTTCTTTTAATATCGCCATAATCTGAGTTTCGGTTGGACTTCCGACAGCCCCATACTTGGCAGCATCGGATGAATTACCCAGTTGAAGATAAATATTTTCGAGCTCCTCTTGCTTTAACACGTATTCCTCAAGCTTTACAGACTCTTCTTTTACCTTTTCAATCGGCGTTTCGTTCGGATATTTCAATGACACATAAACATAATCAGCTTTTGTTTTATTAACTGATCCCTTCGGTAGAGCCAAATATCCGCCAATCGAACCCGCAAAAAGGATGAAAGCTGTTAAAAGCACAACCCACTTATGATTTAACGACCATGTTAAAAATGTTGAAAAACGAGTGGATGGCTTATGCTCCTTCATTTTTGCATTTTTAAGTAACCCAGCACTCATAACAGGAACAACTGTTATGGCCACAACTAAAGAGGCTAACAATGAATACGTAATCGTTAAGGCAAATGGTAAAAGGAAATCCTGTAACCCTCCATTAAGTAAACCCATCGGTAGGAAAACCGCCACTGTCGTTAATGTTGAGGATGTAATCGCAGAGCCGACCTCTTTTGTTGCCTCAATCACCATATTAACTGAAAACTTCTCTGTTTGTGCTCTTCTGAAGATATTTTCAATAACTACAATACTATCGTCAACAAGGCGTCCTACAGCCACTGCAACTCCGCCAAGTGTCAAAATATTCAATGTGACACCTGATTGCGCTAATAAGAATAGGGTAAAGCCTAATGACAATGGAATCGAAACAATTGTAATTAGGGTTGAGCGTAGGTTACGTAAAAACAGCATAATGACAATTGTTGCAAAAAGTGCTCCAAGTAATACCTCCTTAATCATACTGTGTACAGAGGATTCCACCATATCCGCAGAGGCCAAAATGACTGTTGTTTTTAGATTATCGTATTTCTTGTTCATGTCTTCTGCAACTTTTTCCGCTTCTTTACTAATGGTTACTGCATTAGACTGACTGTCTTTTGTAATAACAAAGGTTAGAGCATCAGAACCGTTTACTTTTGTTAAATTACCTTCTTGCTTTTCAACTGATATCGTTGCTACATCCTTTAAAGGAACATTCGGAGCAACTTCTGTATGCTCTAGGTTTTCAATCGTTTTAATATCACCAATCACTTTGATGTTAGCCGTTTTTCCATCAACTGTATTTTCAGAAATAGCTGTAGCGATATTCTGTCCTTGAAGCAGCGTCATCATTTGTTCAATCGAAACATTCTTTTCTGCCATCATTTTTTCATCTAACTCCACTGAAACGTAGGAAGGAATAATACCGTTTGTTTGAATATCTGCAACACCTTTAATATCTTTAAATTGCGGAACAATTTCATCTTGTGCATATTGAACTGTTTCTGGATTGATACCTTCTTCAAATGTTAGTGCGATATATGTGACTGGAATCATTGATGTATTTAATTGAACAATATTTGGCTTCATCACATTTTGCGGTAACGTGACACTTGCCAAGGCTTCTTCGATTTCTCGTTTCGCTTCTTTTTTATCTACACTCGATTCAAAGTGAATATCAACTGAGGAGTATCCATCACCTGTGGTCGAAAACACATTCAATTTACCATTCACACTATCTACCGCTTCTTCGATCGGGATTGTTACCTGATCCTCCATCGTACTGGCATCTAACCCATCTCCCATTGTCACAACAGATATAAACGGCTGATCTGCTGAAGGTAAAAACTCCATTGGAAGTTTGAAGTAACTAAGTACCCCCATAACTAGAATTAACGCGGACATTAAGAAAATCGCTGCTTTGTTTTTAAATGACCATTTTGTAAACCATGACATATTATTCTTTCTCCTTTCAAATCCATTTACTTTTTAGTTAATGTTTGAATGAAACTAAAAGAGCTCCTTCCTTATTAGATCAAATGATTTATCATCTTTTCGTTACTACAGACCTTATTTTAATAACAATTTATGGAAATGTTAATTGACTTAAGGTGTAAAATCATCTACGTCTTGAGACGTATTCTACAGCAAGCTGTACTAATTTATGGAATGCTCAATTATCCTAGATTAGCCTTAGGCAAAAGAACAATTTAATGTAAATTGCCACTCATTCTCTATGAAGGTCTTTTCTTTTGAATTCGCTCAAACTTTGGTTCTTCATTCCCACTATGAAGGACTCTTCCTCTGCTTTCGATCACTCTTCGGTCCTTCATTACCACTATGAAGGACTCTTCTTCTGCTTTTGATCACTCTTGGGTCCTTCATTCCCACTTTGAAGGACTTTTCA
>JAPSLU010000311.1 GCA_031180405.1 Bacillus sp. (in: firmicutes)
AAATAATACTATTTCAATCACTAAGACTCCAAAAACATCTGTTGGATCAGTGTATCACCCATTATCTAACATCTTCGTTTTTATCTTAAATATACTTCGTTAGCCTTATCAATCTTTCGCTAGCCTGTGTAGCTTGACACCGCCTAGGTTGATAGGAAACGCATTTGTGGGACTACTTTAGGAGTAACAGGACAGGTGAAACCTCACAGGCGCTTCGCGCTGTTGAGGTTCATCGTCCACCCCACGGAAAGTGAGCTTCTTGGAGCACAAATCAATCAAACAAGAATTTATAAACAGAAAAACCTACAACGGCAATTTTTTTTCTTACATTATGGCATTAAGAAGATTGCTTCCAATTGTGGGGTACCATTTGTTAATCCTACAGTTACTGCTGTGTACGTTTTACCTGCTTTTAGTTGAACTTGTGGAATGGTTAGAACAACATTATTTGTTTTTGCTACTCTCACTTCTAAATTGAAAGTTATTGGTGATAAGGTTAAATAATCAGTCGATCTTTCAAAAGGAACACTAGGAAAAATGACATTCCCGCCTTGTATTGCTATATCCACACTTGGTATATCTGGAGATAGGTGTATAAATCGAATTTTTGTTTGATTTGGGCTAACATATGGCTTATCTAAAAAAACATTTAACTTTATTTTAACCAAACTTCCGGTTGCAGCCGCTGTATAATACGTATTTCTTGTTAATGATAATTGTTCTGTAAGTACAGGTTGAGTCGTTTCTCCAGTTGGATATACTTCAATTGTGTACCTCCCAGCAGGTAGCTTTAAGTAGTCTGTTGTCTCCTCGAACACTAAATTTGAAATCGTTTTATTTCCATTAACGTAAATATCAACTCCTGATGCATCTGGTGAGGCGTGGAATACACGGACAAAAGCATTTTGCTCCCCAGCTCGTTGCATCTGACGATAGTAGTAACCTTGTAATTCTGATGCTGCCAACTGTTGCATACACATTAAGTGCTTTTGTTCATACAATATATGCAATTGTGGATTGGTATACTTATAATACTCAGCAAGCATTTTATACTTCGCTGCTTCCATGACCAATATATTGTCACTATGATGCATCTTATTCCTCCTAAAGATTATATTTAACACCATACAATATGATAAAAGCCCAGATAGTTTCCTAAATGTGAGTATTTTCAAAAATAAATATTGTGTCTGGTACATACATAATCAAATTAGCAATGGGAAAAATAAATGGAGATTTCTCATATTTCGAGAAAAGAGGTGACTAGGTATATGAAAAAACTACTTGCTATTTTATTAGCAGCTCTTCTTGCAACAAGTGTTGTTGCATGTGATGATGCACCAGGAGAAGATCAAATTGGTGATGGTGAAATTAATGATGAAGAGTAAATAAAGAAGAAATAAGTCCGTTCAGCAACGTTATATGAGCCTTTTTAGGTAAGACGAGACTGAACGGTCTAATTTTAACGT
The DNA here is from genome assembly GCA_031180405.1 of Bacillus sp. (in: firmicutes). GTDB lineage: Bacteria > Bacillota > Bacilli > Bacillales > Bacillaceae > Metabacillus. The sequence continues at coordinate 1,470 of JAPSLU010000311.1, forward strand.
GATAGATTATCTTTCCTTTTGATTTTGCACAATAAAAGCATTGTCAGCGTTTTGTAAGAGAATGTTCAAATCATTCTTCAGTGTCGAGTAAAACAAATCAAATACTCATAAGTCCCCAGGAAGATAATAAGGTTTATGAACTCTATGAACAGATCTCCTCTAAGATTCATCACTTCAACACTCCATTCTAAAAACCATAGAAAAAAAGACAGAACGAATTGGTCCTGTCTTTTTTCTATGAAATTTTATACTGGAGCATCTACCTCTAAATCATCTACTCGTTTTTCTACATATTGAACGTCTTTACGAGCATTATAACGATCCGCTTTTTCCACCGTTACTGTAATATTATAATCTGGGATACCTGCAAACTTCTCATATCTACCTCTTGGTAATAGGAAGTTTCCTTCTGGGAAGTGTACTTCAAGGTTTCCTCTTGCGATATCGACGAATTTTGCTCTACCCTGGAATACTCCGAAGCCATTGTATACAACAATTCCTTCACCTTCAGCAACACTTAATTGTTTGGCATCTTCAGCGTTCATAAGGACATCATAACGATCTGCACCATTAAATGGATCCGTTTCCTTATACACCATTGAGTTAAATTGTTTTCCACGACGTGAAGTAACTACAAATTGTCCCTCTTTCTTACCTAAGTCAGGAATTTCTACCGGAATTAAGTTACCTTTTCCATCTGGTGTCGGACATACTCCACCTTCACATAACCAAGCTCCGCCCCATTGGAATACATCACCTTGTTTTTTCAAGTGTTGAATTCCATCATAGTCACGGTTTGCAATAGCAATCTCATCTCGAATTTCTTGACCTGATTTAAAATCGACAAGATGAGCTGTGTCTGGCTTAACGCGTTTTGCAAGGTCAATATAAATCTTCCATTCTGCTCGTGCTTCTTTAATTTCATTTTTGTTTCCTTCAATTTCAGGTGAGAAATACACCATACGCTCTGTTGATGTTGATGTACCGCCACCTTCTTGTTCATAGCGAGTTTTTGCAGGCAGCACGATGACAGCCTCTTTCGCATCAACAAGTGTTGAAGTGTTAAAGATGATATCTTGATGTACACGAATGTCTAATTCAGATAATGCTTTTTCAATAAAGTCAGGATCAGGCATCGTTTCTAAGAAATTACCACCTGATAAGTAATAAAGCTTAATTTTTCGTTCATGATCCTCAGGGAGTACAATGTTTTCTAATGTAACCCCCACGATATCACCTTGCCATTTTTGTAATTCAAAACCCCAAATGCTTTCCATACGCTTAATGTTCTCTTCATCAAACCCGCTACCAGGTAACACAAATGGATCTGCACCCATTTCACCTGAACCTTGTACAGAAGAGTGACCACGGAAGGGCATTAATCCATTATTCTTACGACCAAGGTAACCACGTAATAAAGCAAGATTAGCTACTTGTGAAATATTATCCGTTGCAAAAGAATGCATGGTTAAACCTAGAGCCCAAGCAAATACTGCGTTTTTGCTGTTAGCTAATAGCTCTGCTAATTCAATAATTCTTTCTTTTGATACACCAGATGATTTTATAATTTCATCCCATGATTGCTTGTCAACATTTTCTTTTAATTCCTCGTACCCATTGACATGCTGTTGAACAAACTCATGGTTAATTGCTGATCCATGTTGCTTTTCTTCCATATCAAACCAATGCTTCATGATTTCATGCATGAAGGCGATGTCCCCACCGATATTAACTTGATAAAAATCATCTGCAATTTTTGTACCGAATATTGCTGACTCCATATTTGATGGAATCCAATATTTATCCATTGCTGGCTCACTATAAGGATTGACAACGATAATCTTTGTTCCTCGTTTTTTAGCTTCTAACATATATTTTGTTGATACAGGTGAAGCATTTGATGCAACACTTCCCCAGAACAATAACACATCTGTTCCAAACCAATCTTGATAATTAGCTGTAGATGCGCCAACACCAATCGAACGCTTCATAGCTGTTTTGCTTGGTGAGTGACAAATACGTGATGCGTTATCAATATTGTTAGTTCCTAAAAATCTTGAAACTTTTGCCGCTACGTAGTAGGATTCGTTCGTAATTCCTCTCGAGGTTAAATAAAAGGCATATTGCTTAGGGTCCAATTGCTTCATCTTATTTGCAATGATATCCAACGCTTCATCCCATGTTAAACGTGAAAACTTTCTTTCGCCTTTACGACGGATAAGTGGATATGGAATTCTTCCTAATTTTCTTAGTTCAGTACTGCTATATTTTCGCAGTTCATCAATATCTGCATGAACAATTTCTTCTTTTAATGCCGGCATTGTGTTTAAACGCAAAACATTCATTCTAGTCGTACACATATGAGGTCCTTTTAATGTTTGGTCTTGTAGGCCTGAAACCCCTAGTGCACATCCATCACAAACACCCTGTGTTAAGATACGAGTTGCATAACCAATATTATCTTTATTGTCCCAAGCTACTTTCATTGTATCTCTAAAATGATGTGGTTTTACTTTTCCTAGACCAAATGGAATTGGACTAACCCAATGCTTAGGTTGTGGTGTTTTTGTTGCTTTTATAGGTCCTTGATGCTTTGTATCTCCCAATTTAATCACTCCTAGTTCATTAAATATTCCCTTGTAAAATCATGTTGGTTGAGAAAAACTAGCCTATCACTAAATTTTCATGTATTTACTGATAAGCTAATTTTTCTACGAAACAATCTTCTTTTAATCATTTTTATAGAAAGGTCCTGTTTTCATAAATCCCTGTTGCTATAAAAGAGTATTAGCTAATGTTGATTTGTGGTCCAGGTTACTCGCCTTGCGCAGGACGGGCGGTGAGCCTTCTCGGATTACAGCCTGATAAGTCTCACCTTTCCCACTCTCCCATGTCTTGCTCTAGTCAACCTTACACAGTTTCAAGCATAAATTTCTATTTAAAAAACAACAATCTTTAATAAAAGCCTATAGAAAAAACCACCGTAGACTCTAACAATTATATGCAGAGTAAAACGATGGTTAGTCTTTTGCAGGAGCGCTACTAAGTGCCATACCAGTTATCTTTAGTTTATTACCATAAATAGAAAGTTTGAACATTTTTTTCTCTTAAACAATTTTTTCATCAGAAAAGTAAGGGTGAGATTCAAAACAATTAAGATAGATCTACTCAGCCTTCAACCTTTTCCATTATTAAACTTTTGTTGTAGATCTTCTTCAAAAACAAAGATTGACATTCCAAAGTCTCTGTCGAGGTCGATATCTACAAATAAATCAACGAATTTACAGCCTAAAAACTCTTCCATTTCTATAGGAGGGTTTTTTCTGTAAATTTGTTTGACCATTTCAGTTCTTGCAGATCGTAACACTTGTTTTCCTTCATCAGCGCTGGCTATAAATCTTTCTACAGGTGATAAATTACCTTCCATTTCGCAGATTGCCCAATTTTTACAGAAGGTGGTC
>JAPSLU010000312.1 GCA_031180405.1 Bacillus sp. (in: firmicutes)
ACACCAGAGGATATTATGAACAATGAACAATCCTATACAGGGAAGTACTTAAAGCCTGTTATAGAACGAGATCGCGAACGGATGAGAAAGTTAATAAAGGAAAAAGAGGAAGTTACTCATAGTTAATCTTTAGTCAAAAGACTGATTTCTTAGGAGATCAGTCTTTTTATTATGGCTCTTTTCTGAAAGATTGTTGTTATTTGACCTTAATACAGTTTTTTTATCATATAAAAGGTACGGTACTAAGAAGAATAGATGCCACCAGACTTTATATAGTGCTGTTTCCTTCATGTTATTAATAGCAACAAAGTTTACGAAAATAGCCTTGAGTATCTGACAATCGTTCGTGCCTAGCGCACTTCTACAAAAAAAGACACAAATTCATCCCTTCTAACTACTTTTTGTAATAATATCTCCTCGGCTAGTACCTTAGGTTCATTTCTGCCTCGAATTAACTAGTGCCAACATGTTTAGTAACCGTTCACAAACTCATTAAGTATAGAAAATACTCATTTTTGTCTATTATTTTGACACATTTACCCAAGTTGACGAAAACATAAAAATAGAATTAGATGTTAGTAAGAGATTGGGCTTTATTGAAAGGAGCATATGAATGAAGAGCATCAGAAGTCGTTTGTTCCTTATGCTTCTAATTTTTATTATCCTCCCGTACTTCTTATCTGTTTTTTTTATTTATGGATATACAAAAAATAGAGTGGAACAGCAAGCACTTGAGGTTAGTCAAAATCAAATGAATAAATTATCAGAGGAGCTAGAGCAATACTTTCATGAGATGGTGAATCTACCATATCTTATATACCGAAATCCGGACTTATTTCAAATCTTCATGGAAGAATCAGCCGACTCTGATCAACATACAAAAGAGAACAGTATTGAAACATTTTACTTGATGAGAAATGAAATCCGTCAAGTTCGTTTTTATCTTGATAAAAAGAAAGAATCTATAACAGCTTACCATGCAAAAGTAAGTGCTCCTAAGCTGAAACCAGACGTATTGAAGGAAGATTCTATTAAAAAGCTATATTATTCTAACGGTTCCGATCTGATTGAGCCACCTCATCGAATCGTAAATTATAATGACACTGCAATTGTTCCTGAGTCGGATAAGACAGTCGTTTTAACTATTCATCATAAAATAGTAGATATTCTATCAAATGAATTTCTTGGGTTTATATCAATTGATATTGATCTAAATGCCTTTGCACGGTTGTGTAACAGTCTGATCCAGGAGAATGAAGAATCTGTACTACTTATTAATTCCGATGACTTTATCATGTATGCAAGTGATGCATCATTGATTGGAAAGTCTGTACCCCCTGGGTTGCAAAAGCGAATCAATGCAAAAGATATGAATTCAGATGAAGATATTATCTTATCAAAAACTTTATCTGGAACGTTAGAACAATGGAAATTAGTTAAAGTCACTCCTAGTAAGTATCTTTTTCATGAGGCTAGACAGACTGCTCTGATCAATATCCTTGTTGGAATTGGAGTAGGATTGATGGGACTATTGATGATTGCGTTTGTTTCTTATCGAATTACCCATCCGATAAAAATTCTAAGTCAAAAAGTACTGTCTATTGAGGGAGGAAATATACAAGTCCCCTTTGGTAGTAACAGAGAGGACGAAATTGGCCATCTCGAAAATCATATGAGGGATATGATGGATCGAATAAACCTTCATATCGACCGGGAATATAAACTGGATATTGAAAATAGAAAAAATCAATTTAGAGCATTGAAGTCTCAGGTGAATCCGCATTTCCTATTTAATGCATTGCAATCAATCGGTGCTGTTGCATTAAGATCTGAATCTCCAGATATCTACCAATTAGTAACAGCTTTATCCAAAATGATGAGGTACTCTATCAGAGCTGACCAATTAGTGTTTCTTCGTGAAGAGGTTGATTATATCGAAAGTTATTTATCTCTTCAAAGAGAGCGTTTTGGAAATGAACTCAATGTTTCGATACATTTAAACGAAGAATTATTAAATGTGAAAATCCCGAGTATGACCGTACAGCCACTAGTTGAGAACTTTTTTAAGCATTGTTATGAAGAAGGCTTCTATGAGGCTTGCTTAAGCATTTATGGAGAAAGAAAAGGAAAGATCATCACCATTACAGTGGAAAATGACAGTTCAAGTGTTTCTACTTCAGAGTTGAATGCATTAAGAGAAAATATATACTCTTCCTCAAATGAGGGAACATATTCACACGAGCATATTGGTCTGAAAAATATTCATGATCGTTTAATTTTAAACTACGGGCCGAACGCAGGTTTAAGGCTCGGCACGAATGATGGGGTTGGATTTTGCGTAGAGCTTGTTATACCTCTATTGGATAATCAATCAAAGGATGATGTACACACTTTATTTTTAGATAAACCCTAATGCTTTTGTCATTAAAGGAGGATATGACGATATGAAGGCTCTCATTATCGATGATGAATTCAATGTCCGTTATGTGATCAGGCAGTTAGGAGAATGGAAAAAATTCGGAATTTCGACTCTTTTAGAAGCTACTAATGGAAATGAAGCCAAAAAGATAATAGAGAAAGAAAGTCCAGAGATTATTTTTACTGATATAAAAATGCCTGGAATGAGTGGGATGGAGCTAATTGAGTGGTTGCATGCAAACTCTTATTCAGGAAAAGTTATTTTCATTACAGGTTTTGATGACTATTCCTTTATGAGAAAAGCTATTCAGTATAGCAGCTTTGATTACTTATTAAAGCCAATTGAAGCAGAGCCGTTTAATCAAACTTTGGCAGCTGCAGTTGAAGCCTGGGTTAGTGAAGAAGAGGAACGTTCAAGCAAAGAGATTGGTGTTTTGCAGGAGGTCAAAAGGTTTCAAATGAACCAGGCCGTCACACAAGCATGTTTAGGAGAACCATTTGATGAGCTAGAAGTCGCTTCCTTTCTTCCTCATGCCGAACAATACGATCTGACACTTATCTCTTTTTATCAGATGCATCATGCTGAACCTTATATAAATCAACTAGCTGATGAGCTTATCAAACAAGGTTGGGGAAATGCCTTTGCTCTTCAGCATGATTCAACTCTTTGTCTAGTGATTTCTAAAGAAGCGCACTGGGTATTGATTGAAGAATGGATTAGTCAGCAGTTTGATATTCCAATTAGACTTGCAAGCGGCCATTCTTTACGTTTTATTAATGAGATTCCTAAATTGTTTCGGGATTTACAAAAGGCGATGGATGGCCAAAACTACCGCTCGATCCATCGTGTAAATGACTTAGATGATGCACGTCGGATGCAGGATATTGTCGCTTATGTAGAGATGTATTATATGGAAGAGCTAAGTTTAGAAAAATTAGCAAACCGCTTCTTCTTAAGTCGTGAGCATATCTCGAGAAAGTTTAAACAACAAACGGGAAAGCCCCTGTCTAAATATGTGATGAACCTTAGAATTAATCAGGCAAAAACCTGGCTAACTGAAACAGATGAGAGTATCCTCTCTATTTCATTAATGCTTGGCTATCAGGATGAAAAATACTTTTCGAAGCTGTTCAAAAAAGTTGTTGGGATCACACCTTTTGAGTACCGAAATATAGAGAAGAAACTTGAATGGACAGTAGGTAATGTAAAACATACTGAGGTGAAGTGATGAAAAAAAGGATAGTAGGTTTATTTTTGGTTATAGGGCTTAGTCTTACTCTATTAGCATGTCAGGAATCAACAAAGCTAAAAGAAATTAATGCAGCTAAGCCCAAATTGGCGATACATGTAAGAAATCCAAAAGTAGAAATTTCAACACAGTTTGAACAAATGGCGAAAGCGTACGAAAAAGAAAACCCCAATATTGACATTCAAATCGAAACGGTTGGGGGCGCAACTGATGATCTTGCCGATTTAAAAGCGCAGATTGCAGCAGGAAAAGGACCAGATATTTTCACAAATAATGGATATGAGCAAGCGAAATTATGGAGGAACTATTTAGAAGATCTATCAGATCAGCCATGGGTTAAACACGCCTACAATGAAGCCTTACACCCGATGACATTCAATGAAAAAGTATATGGAATGCCTATGAATATGGAAGGATACGGCTTTATTTACAATAAAGATCTATTTGAACAAGCAGGCATTCGGACGCCTCCCAAAACAAGAACAGCATTAATAAAGGCCGCAGAGCAATTACAAAAAGCAGGAATTACCCCCTTTGCAAATGGGTATTATGAGGATTGGAAACTAGGAGTTTTTCTATTAAATGTTGCCTTTGCTCAGCAAAAAAATCCAGATCATTTTATAAAGAATCTCCATTCAGGGAATGAAAAAATCACGACGAATAAAACATTCAAAGAGTTGATTGAGTTGCTTGATGTAACCTTAGAACACGGAAATCAGAATCCTTTAACAACAGACTATAATATGGAATTAAACATGTTTACATCAGGTGAAGCAGCCATTCTTCTTCAAGGCAACTGGGTCCAACCGATGATTGACCAAGCTTCGCCAAATATGAATATTGGTTTTCTGCCAATACCACTCAATGATGAACAAAAAAATGATGCTCTAGTCGTTAGCGTTCCAAATTATTGGGTCATTAATAAACAATCGTCATCTGATAAGAAAAAAGAAGCAAAGAAATTTTTAAACTGGATGGTTTCATCGAAGCAAGGAAAAACATTTATGACGGAACACTTTAAATTCATTCCTGCCTTTGAGAATATAGAAACTGATCATTTGGGTCCACTAGCTAGCGACATATTAACTTACTACAAAGAAGGAAAAACATTACCCTCAAACTGGTTTCATTTCCCTGTCGGCGTAAGAGAAGAATTTGGCTCTTCCATGCAGCTATACATTGATAAGCAAATCAATCGGGATCAATTACTGCAAGAATTCCAAAAGTCATGGGAATAGGGACAAGGGACCTGTCCC
>JAPSLU010000313.1 GCA_031180405.1 Bacillus sp. (in: firmicutes)
CTGCCAACTACTTATGTGATGATTCATCGCCATAGACATCAATAGCTTCAATAACCCTAGTATCAAAGGGACGGGGAGGATTAATTTTAAAACCTCCCCCAAATCCTCCCCCAGTTATAAATTTAATGCGTCCGAAAAAGCAGAGACAGATTCTTCTTCAAGGTCTTTGAAAGAGTGACCGTAAATATCCAATATCATTTGCGGTGTGTTACCTAATCGTTCTGCAATTACTTTTACAGGGATTCGTTGGCCAATTAATAAGGTGGCGTGGGTGTGCCTCAATCCATGTGGAGTTACCTTTTTAACACCGGTTTTCTTAAGAACCCTATCAAAGGAATACTTTACAGTATTTTCAACAATTGGAGTGGCGGTTTTGTATGAGATAAATATATAACTATCATCAGTTAGCCTTTTTCCAAATGAAATCATTGTTTCTCGACACCAAGCTCGATAAAATTTTAATTGATGGTTAAGCTTTCCGTCGATAAGTATGGTTCGGTAACTCCTTTTGGTCTTGGGCGTCCGCACTCCTTTATTATCTCTTGTTCGCTGCACAGTAAGAGCATTTCTATCAAAATCAATGTCTTCCCATTTTAAGCCCATTGCTTCGCCTTTTCTTAAGCCGGTATATGCTAAGAGTAATATAATTGTGTAATTGGTTATATTCAGACATTCTTTTGCTCCAGCAAGAAAAGTTTTAAGTTCTTCAGAAGTTAAAAAGTTATCCTTTTCCTTATCCCCTGAAATAACAATCTTGTTAAATCTATTCCTTGGAATAATTTCATTATCCACAGCTGCGTTAATAGCCACCTTAAAAAGTCGATGAAACAATCGAACAGTACTTGGTTGGTATTTATTTAGCAACTCATTAATATAAACTCTTTTGTAAGTAGCTTTGTCTAGATCTGCTAATTTATATTTTCCAAGGAGTGGCTTCATCTGATGCTTAATCGCATTTTCTCTCTGGATCTGTGAAGAGATTTTCCAATCATTCTTGTGGGTTTCATACCAAATATCAAGCCATTCAGAAATTGTAAGGTTTGAATTCTCGACCTTTTTAACTTCCCCATTAAGAATACTTGCCTTAACCTCTAACAAAGCTCTGAATGCATCTTTTTCTGATTTAAATCCTTGTTTAGACTTCTCTCTTCGTTTATTCAAAGCATCGTAATATCTATACCTATAGCACCAAAGTTTTTCTTTTTTAGTGTTGAAATAATAATAAAGATCATTATCTTTTTTTGATTTAAATAGTTTCAAAAGTAACCTTCCCTTCATGCGTGGACAGACGCAACATTTAGGGATCCTATTTGACCTTATTCACCTCCTTTAAATCACTCAAAAAGCTCTAAAACTCCTAACGGTTCAAAACAAACTGTTAGGCCTTCCACATCTTTTGATAACCCATATTCTTCTTTATATCTTTCAATTGACTCATTTAAAAAACGCTCGGTAACATTAAGAAATTCAGCCAATTCATATCTATTTTTAATTCCTCTTTTATGAGCTTGTACTATTTTTCTTAATGGCACCAATTTTTTATAGGCCCAATTTCGCGCTGCCTTTTCTTGTTTTCTATTCACAATTGATGATTGGTCCAAAATATCTCCATGAGAAGTAAAGTGATGGCCTAATTCCTCAGCAAGGATACAGTGCATCTCATTGGAGGTGAAACGTTTATTAATCCAAATAACGTTATCGCAGTATAAACCTTTAATAGAGGGCTTCATATCTTTTTCATAAACTTCAACCGAGTTGTTTTCGGCTTCTAATAAAAGGTTTTCGTATCCCATGCAATAGAGTTCTCCTTAGTCTTGTGATTTTCTTTTCGCACGAACAAACTCTTTAAAGCGTCTGATTTCTTCTAACTCTTCTTCAGTCCACTCTTCTTCATCATGGTGTGCAGCAATCGTTTGTATGTCTCCATCATTATTAGCCATTTCCACTAATTGATCAGTAGTAATCCCTAGTCCTTTACATACTTTTATTACATTATCGACTGAAGCATTGCCGATCCCTCTGGTAAGCATGGATTTCAACGTTGTATATGGGATTTGAATAGTCTCTGCAAAAGCTTTAACATTTGGATATTTTTCTGCAATTAGTTTTTCGATTATTTCTGTTCTTTTATCTTTCACGGTCCCATTCTCCCTTGATTCGTTTTGTACGAAAAATCGTATTACTTAATTTCATTATACCCATAAATATAGGGAAGTAAAGGTTAAAAATACGAAATTGAGAATTTTTTTAAATTATTTTGTTGACTAAATACGAAATTGAGTATAGTATGAAACTGAGATACGAAATTGCGTATCGGATATGAGTAAGGAGGTGAATAACTTGCTGCGTAATTTAAAGGCAGAAATGGTTCGTAGCGACGTTAAGCCTAAAGATATTGCTGCTTTATTGGAGGTTCGTGATGCCACTGTCTACGATAAGTTAAATGGGCATTATGGTTTTTCATTTGATGAAGCACTAAAAATTAAGCGTCGTTATTTTCCTGACCTTGACCTTGAATACCTTTTTGCCAATTCCAAAAACCAAACGGCTTGATTGAAAGGGGGTGAGTAATATTTGATAGCTGAAGTCAAAATAAATCAAGCCGAAATCAAGTCTTACATTGATCAGAAACTCGAAGAAAATCTTACTAATTCACTTTTCACTTGGGATATCGAAGAAATGGCAAAAAGAACATGCATGAGTAAGTCATTCTTAGAAAATGAGTTCCTTCGGGATCCCAGGATGAAGCTCCTGGAGAGACGGAAGGAAAAAGGTAAACGTTATTGGTTTTATGAGGAATCAAAACTTGTGATGAAACAAATTATGGACGAATGGTAAAAGTGTGGACAGACGCATTTGCTAGAGATAGAGGACAAATATATGAAACTCCTAAAGGAGGCATCAAGAAATTATCAAAAGTGATTGGAATAAATATTTTGAAGTGATTGACCAGGCTGAAAAGCCTTCTCTTTTTACCAACATGGCGAAACTTGATGAACGATTTTAAGAATAATTCTTTGAAAACTGTTTAGGGAGGCATACCATGTCAGAACAAAATAAAAAAACCTCTGCTGGAACAGAGGGTGATTTTAAAAAAAATGAAAAAAGCGATAAAGATATAGCTCTTATAGTAGCTGATATGATGTTCAATGTATTAGACCGTAAAACCAACGACTTGTTACAAGCAAATAAAGGTTTTCGTATATTACACACATTAGAAATCATCATGCTGTTGATTATATTATTTCGATGAGTTTGTCAATTATTGATTCAATAAATACTCTTAATTCTGATGCATACGCAGAGATAAGTATAGTAGCAATCCAACCAAAAATGCTTAATAAGAAAGAAGAAAACACCTTGAATTGGTGATTAACCAAAAAGCTAACTAAGGCGGATGGCATAAAGAAAAGGTCTTTAACAAGATACTTTGGATGAAGGTATTTTCTCATCCAGTATAAATTACAATCAAAGGATTCAAGTAAACGGATATAAGCAGTATTTATCGTATCCAAGTTATTAAAATCCGTGTATGAAGGAGAGATATAGAATGAACCTCCTATTAAATCGTCGCTTAATGGGCGATTCTTAGCAATACGTTCAAAGGTTTTTATTTTTTCATCTTGGTTTTTTGCTTTTCGATATGCGTTATAAAGTTCAATCAAATATTTAATTTGTGTGTTTTTCCAAATCATTTTAATGGACCTTCTTAAATACAAAAAGAGTATCAGCAAAAATAATACTGTTTTCAATAATTATCACCTACCTTTCTAGCAATAGTTTACCAGAATGAAAGTTAAACAGGGAGGAAAAACATGGGAGCTGCAATCTTCTCAATTGTGTTTATTGGGTTAATATTCATTGGATTTACTGTAGGAAAAGCTTTTGGTTGGGTTGAGTAACTGAAGGGAGGTGAGGGAAGTGAAAATCCGTACTGGTGAATGGCTGGCAATGATGCCGGTTGAGCGTTTCATGGCAATTTGGAAAAAGGCTGCTGAAAGAAAAAGATAAGGAGATGAATGAAGTGATTAACTTCACACGCATTAACCGACTTCTTAATTACCTGCCTCCAAGAAAAATTCGGTGCAAGCATTGCTCTATCAAGTTTTCGATGAGGTTGGGTCAGATCAGATATTCCAGTAAGAAATACGATGGCCCTTATTGTCCGAAATGCGGAAATAAGGCGTTGGATAAAAGTTAAGGAGGTGATGTGAAGTGAGTAAAAAAGCAAAGCTTGATGCTCTAATCAAAAAACTTCACGGACAGGGTGTGAAGATTGACTGGTGCTCAAACTTCCCGAAAAGAATTTTGCATTAAAAAAGACCAACTGCTGCAACAGTAGGTCTCAGAAAATGTATAACTAAGCATCTTCAGTTTATGGGAAGTTTTACAAAAAATCAACTGGAGGTTAGAAAATGGCTTATTTCGATAGCAAAGATCGGACTGTTTTCAGTCCACAAACAGAGAAACTGGAACCATTTTATAAAATTCTTGAGCAATATCATCAAACAATCGGTGGAAGCAACCTATTTGATGATCTTGTTGAGACATATGAATATCTGGATTTTGTACTTAAAGAAAAAAAGGAGGAATTAAATAATGAACCAGCTACAAAAAATTGAACTTATGGAAGTTGAAGATGTAACGTCCCTTTCTCCAGAGGAAGCAAAGTTTGAAATCACGGATAAGAACAGCCTGAACTGGGCTTTCCGTAAAGTATCTGCTTTAAAAGCTCAGGAAAAGGAAATTAAGCAGCTGGCTGATGCAGAGCGCGAACGAATCTCTGAATGGGAGCGCAGTGAGCTATCCACAATTTCTAACAGCCTATCATTCTTTGAAACTATGGTTGCTGCATATCATGCTAAACAACTTGAAGAGGATCCGAAAGCTAAAACCATCAGCACTCCTTATGGTA
>JAPSLU010000314.1 GCA_031180405.1 Bacillus sp. (in: firmicutes)
TATTTACCAAAGGTACCTTTGAAAAAATTTAATGCATCTTATTTAATGCGAATTATTTTCGAAGCATAAGCTGCTCGATAATTTGAGATTGAAGTGGTCGTTGAAAATTTATAGGAACCTTTTTTACTGCGTTTTGATGTTGTCATTTTGTAGGAAGCCTGACCCTTTTTATTTGTTTTTAAGGTCACGATTTTTGCTTTTCCTTTTGGAGGTGTAATCTTTAATTTCACGCTTCCGTTTACGATTGGCTTTTTCGTTACTTTATCGACTGCTTTAAGGTTTATCGAAATTGTGTTTCCAGCTGAATAGGTTGATTTAGATGTAGAAACCGTAGTAGTAAGGTTTTTCTTTGGAACTGGTTTGATAATTGGTTTTTTAGGTACTGAGTTTACTGGTTCCTGTACAGGCTGTGGCGTAGGGTTTGGTTGTTCTTGTGGTGTCTGCTGTACTGACTCCTGACTTTGTTCTTCTTTTATTCCGCCTTGTGATTGATTAGGGGCTTGGACTAAACCATAGCCAAAGAATGTATCTTTGCCTTCTAAACCGATATCAATTGTTGTTTCAATCAATTTCTCACGTAATTGAATCGTAGATAATGTAGGGTTTGCTTGTTTTAATAATGCTAGTGTACCAGCAACATATGGTGTTGCCATAGATGTCCCACTCATGCTGATATATTGATTGTTTAAATACGTGCTAACCACTTTCACACCAGGCGCAGCCACTTCAACCGTATGGCCAGTTGATGAAAAGGTTCCTCGTTGATTAGATGAATCGGTAGCAGATACCGCAATCACTGAATTGTAACGAGCGGGGTAATCAACTGTATCGCCCGAGCCGTCTGCAGCACCATCGTTACCGGCTGCTGCAACCACTAAAATACCACTGTTGTAAGCTTTGTCTACTGCTTGGTGTAAAGCAAAGGAATCATTTGGAGCCCCTAAGCTGAGATTGATTACATCCATTTTGTTGGTAATAGACCAGTCAATACCTTTAACAATGTCTGATACATAACCTGAACCGTTTTGATCTAGTACTTTTACAGCAAATAGATCTGATTCGGGTGCAACTCCAATTGTCCCAATGCTGTTGTTTCTTGCCCCGATAATGCCAGCTACGTGTGTGCCGTGTCCGTTGTCATCATTGTATGCTGCAGTATATGACATAAAGGATACTCCACCAGCAATAACCAAGTCTTCATGTGGAGAAATTCCTGTATCCAATACAGCAACTTTCATCCCTTTTCCAGACAGTTGAGATTCCCAAGATGCCGGGGCATGAACAGATTGAATTCCCCAATCTTGTATTTGTGCATTAATTTCAACTTTCTGATCAACTTCTACGGCTAAGATATCTTTATCATTTTCAAGTAACTCAATAGCAGCTTCGGGTACCTCACCAGATACTATTGGTACATGATTTATTACGTCATCAATTTCTCCATTAACGTTTTCAACTGCTTTATAATCTATTTCATCTTTAAAGACAATAATAACATTTTGTGTAGGAGTTTCTTCTGCATACACAGCTGGACTCACTACTGAAAAAATCAATGAGAACAATAAAGTGATAAATAAACTTTTTTTCATTGTGTATACCTCCTACTTAGCTTGATGAAATAAATATAGTACATTTTATTCGTTATGAATAGAGCTACCTATTTACAAAATAGGAGGATTTTAGGTGATCATTTGTTAAATATAGGCAAAGAGGATTTTGTGAGTTATACATCATTATAAATGGATAAAACCATACTAAATTCAAAGGTGGTGTGTCGTATGACTTATAACTTCGACCGAGTGGAGCTAAAAAAGGTAAACGGAGAATTACAAGTTATTCTGAAAATAAAGCAAGAAAAGACATATGATACGGAGTTTGCAATGGAGTTTGGCTTGAATAGTGAAGACTCTCTTAAGAATTCAGCCATTCAATTTGTGAAGAAAAAGTTTCCAAAACTTAAGGTTGCTATGATCGTTGTTTCAGTTGGGACAGTAATTTTAACCAGCATTCCATTAAAAAAAGCTGAGGCACATGAAGCAAATTTTAATATGAGTTACCTTTATTTTGGGAATACTCAATCCTACATCTCACAGGTCGACAAGACACAAGGGAATCTTAATCTTGTTTCTCCAAGTTATTTTGATATAAATGCAGATGGTTCATTGAAGGTGACAAAACAATTTGATCCTAATTTTGTGAATGAAATGAAAAACAGACAAATTAAAGTAGTTCCCTTTCTCAGTAATCACTGGGATCGTACGATTGGTCGTGCAGCTCTTGCGAACAGGGAGGAGTTATCCACTCAAATCGCAGACTTTATTATCAAAAATAACTTGGATGGTGTTCAAGTCGATATTGAAAATACGACTGACATAGATAGAGAGGCGTATACCGATCTTGTGAGGTTGTTACGGCAAAAACTACCTAAGGATAAAGAAGTCTCAGTTGCAGTGGCGGCAAATCCAAATGGATGGACGAAGGGGTGGCATGGAACATATGACTATAATGAACTGGGGAAATACGCCAATTACCTAATGATCATGGCATATGATGAATCCTATCCAGGTAGTCCTCAGGGTCCTGTAGCAAGTTATGGTTGGGTGGAGCGTTCAATTCAGTATGCAATTAATCAGGGTGTTCCTCCTGAGAAAATTGTTTTAGGAATTCCTTTTTATGGTCGCTACTGGAAGGAAGGGGCTACAGCTACTGAAGGAGGAGTGGGAATCTCTAATAAAAGGGTGGACGAAATGCTTGCCAAGTATGGTGGCACCGTGGTTTTTGATGAAAAATATAAATCACCAAAAGCCACAATCACTATTAAAGAAGGTGACCCAACCACCATTATAGCAGGAAAAACTCTCACGCCGGGGACCTATCATATTTGGTATGAAAATCATGACTCTATTAAGGCGAAATTAGAACTTATTCATAAGTACAATATAAAAGGAACAGGTAGTTGGAGCTTAGGTCAGGAGAATACCTCCATTTGGCAATCCTATCGTTCATGGATGTCTCATAATGGAGTCGAAGTTACCCCAACAAACCCAACTGAGCCCAAGGAACAAACAGGTGACATCGCACCAGTGCCTACAGCTTCGTATACAGTTAAATCGGGTGACTCTCTGTGGAAGATCGCTACATCTTACAATATGACTGTACATGAGTTAAAGGAATTAAATAACCTATCAACAGATGTGGTCTATATTGGGAAAGTGCTAAAAGTGAAAAGTCCAAATACAAATCCAATACCAACGTCACAACAACCTGTTGTAAATGAACCAAAAGCAAGTACTCCTGGAGCTATTTCAGCACCTGCTCAAGAAGCAATAAAGCCGGCTACAGTACCACCAACTGCTGTAAAACCGAATATAAAACCAGCGCCAGCCCCTAAATCAGCTCCTACGTTAAAAATAGGGTCTAAAGGTACAGCAGTTACAAATATGCAAAATAAATTGAAAAAGACTGGGCTTTATAAGGGGAAAATTAATGGTTCATATGATTCGGCTACAAAGAATTCTATTATTGCTTTCCAAAAAAAGTACAAGCTTAAGGCAGATGGAATTGCTGGTCCTGCTACTTTATCCAAGTTGGATACGGTAACTAAAGTATCGGTAGCTTCTAGCACAAAAATAGCCAAAGCTCCTGCAGTAAAGTCATATTCTACCTTGAAAGTGGGCTCAAAAGGAGCAGCGGTCAAAGAAATACAAACTAACCTTAAAAAAGCGGGGCTTTACAAGGGGAAAATTAACAGTTCATATGATATTGCGACCAAAAGGGCTGTTTCAGCATTTCAAAAAAAATATAAATTGAAAGTAAACGGCATAGCAGATCCTGCAACTCTTAGGAAACTGGATGCAGTAACTTGACCAAAAGGAGTGTTCGCATGTTAAGGAAATCATTAATGACAATTGTTATGTTTTCGTTGTTTCTTTTCATTTTTCAATCCCACTTATTTGCAGCTGAGACTAAACACCAATATTTTGGAGTAGATGCAACGGTTCAAGCTACAGATACTGGTGAACATATCGTAAAAACAAAGGGAATAAAGGCTGAAGAAGGGTTTGTATATACACCGAAGCAAGGTAGAACAAAACAAGAAATTAGCTATCAAGTTGATTTGAAAGGTAATGGTCCTGTCATCTTGAAAATATCGGAAACTGATGCAAGAGGCAGGTTCATTAAAGAAGAAGAAAAAACTGTTGAGTTGACAGAACAATGGACAACATACGAAATGCCATACACTATGCAAAGTACTACCTCTCAGCTCGATGTATTTGTTTTAACAAAGGATAAATCCGCATTAGAATTTTCCTTTAAGAATTTACGAATTACAGACTAAAACTAAGACCTTTGTTAGTTTTTTCCTAGCAAAGGTCTTAGTATATATGGAGGAATTGATCTTCCACTGCCTTATACCTACCTCTTTTTCTATCATTTTACTCACTTCCAGTTACCTGTTTTAAGTAAGAAAAGTGAACTTTTACCGAATCCTTTTCAGTCCCCCATACTTTAAATCTGGATTTTAAACAAATTGAAGTTATAGTAAGTAAGCTAAATATTGGGAACTTCACGATGGGAGCATTGTTTTAAAATCTTGTTAGAAACTACTACTAATCATTTCAACAACAGGAGTTGATGTAACAATGGAACATAATCTGAGATATAAACTTGAGAAAGTAAGCAACGATGAGTATACAATTGTCCTGTATTTAGCTGACCACTTATCTGAATTTGCTGATGAATTAGGAACGATACCAAGAGAAAGAAAAGATATTATTTCATTGGCCAAACAGATTGTAAAAATAAATTATCCAAATCTTAAAGTAAAGATGGTAAAAGTTATTATTGGCGGGATTGCAGTTACTTCCTTGCCTTTAGTAAGTGACAATTCGCCT
>JAPSLU010000315.1 GCA_031180405.1 Bacillus sp. (in: firmicutes)
TCCCTTATAAATGATTTTGGCTTATCGTAAAACTTCCAATACTTCTCCTTATGTCCATGTAAATGACTTATTATTTCGTAAAAGCCTATAAAGGCACTCGATAGCCAATAGCGTTTGAAATGACGCTTACCAATAAATAATGCCGATAACCAGGGAATTCCGATGAGCATGGAATTAAAAATTTTGTGCCTGCTTTTTGTATTCATATGTAATCTCCTCCGTTTACAATTCCATCACCTTTTAATATGTCCAATATAAATGATTATTAAAATTTTACAGAATTTTACGTTGTTCTTTAAAAATTACTCGGGCTATTAGGCATAAAACCAAGAAAGTCTTTATTAGTCTTTTGCTAATTGTATTATTTTATGTCAACAAGGGATTTTTTTGATAAAGAAAAAAACACCCCTTATTACCAAGGAGTGCTCTTAAAAACAATTTACTTTGAATTATCCCTCTTATTTCAAGTTATTTATTTTTAGCACTTCTTTTTGTTTTAAACCTTTCTTGCTTAGGTAATTATTTTTCCAGCCGGCATAAAGAAAATAAACACCAGATCCCACAGCTATAAGATCATTGACTAATTCCTCTGGGATCGTTTGATAGCCTAACATATTTAACACGGAGTTGATAACAGCTACAATTAATAAAGTGAAACGAGTAACACTTGGTTTGTCCATTAGAAAACCTCCTTGTGTACGAATAAATCGACATTTACAGAATTCATCAATTCCTTCAATTATGGTCGAACCATTAACTGGTGGCCAAATTTCCCTTACTACTTTTATATTCGATTTTTCTACACCTAGACGTTTTTTCCATCACCGATTTGTTTTTTCACGCGTATGTCCTCAACCTTTTAGAGCAAAGAAAAAACCCTTATATAAGGGCTAGTGAATTTCTTTATGTATTTGGTTGTACCTTGATTATTTTACTAGTAAAGCATCTGAATTCTTGTCGATGTTTTGTAAATGAACTGCAGCTATCCCTACTACTCCAACAAATCCAATGTTTACTTTTGGCATGGTTATACACATAAAAAAACAGAGGACTCTCCGCAAGATAAGTTGAAAGAGAGTGCCTCTGTACTGCTTTTGCACAGATATCAATGACATGATAGTAACTATCAAACCAGAATCAGTGCTTGTTATCCAATAATATGATCCAAATTCCGCGATGTATCAACAGCTATAAGTCGAGGGTCAAATTTGTATGGTGTTATTTCAGATGTAATCGTATCATTGTAGCCAATTTCTTTTAGTGCCTGCATAACTTGCCCCCAATTGACATCACCTGCTAGTAATGGGACAAAGCCGGTAATATTTCCAACAGAAGTATTAAAATCTTTTACATGTATCTTTTTGATTCGCTGACCTAAGATTTGAATCCATTGCTCTGGGTAGCCAAACTGTAAGACATTTCCCACATCAAAATAAGCTCCAAGATAATGTGAATCAAATTCGTCAATGTATTGCGCCATTTCTAGTGGAGATAGTAAGAATTTATTCCATACATTTTCGATTCCAATGGTAACTTGGTTCTTTTCTGCAAGTGGGAGAAGTTTTCTGAGCTCTGTCTGACTACGATTGTAGCATTCAGAATAGGTAATATTCTCTGTTACGACACCCGGGACAACTAACACGGTATCAATTCCCATTATTGCCGCTAATTGAATTTGTTTTTCAACCACTTTCCTGCCTTGTTCCCTGACAGATTCATCCGCGTGACTTAGTGGAAATTCCCATAATAAACCCGTTGATAGACTTTTAAGTGTTAATTCATAGGTGGATGCAAGCTTTACGATCTGATTTGCTTCCTCTTCGGTTGTTTCCATAGTCAACCCTGTTCCACCTGCAGCATAAACATTTAGTTCTACTACATCAAAGCCTGCGGCACGACTATATTCAAATACTTTTTCAAGCGGAGTTCCTTCTGGGTAACACCATTGATTGATGCCCTTTAACATGTAGATCCACTCCCTAATTTAGAGATCATTTTTAAGTAGCTGTTTTCGTATACTTTGTTGCTATTAGTAACTTGAAGTAAACAGCCCTATATTATATCTACAAAACAGTGTATTCTTATAGATAATTAGGTCAATTAGCAACAATCTTTAAAAAAGGCTATTTTCGTAAACTTTGTTGTTATTATTAACTTGAATGAAACAGCACTATATATAGTCTAGTGGCATCTTTTCTTTTTGTATCGTACCTCTTATACGGTAAAAACAATGTTTTTAACTTATTATTAGGTCAGATAACAACAATCTTTCAGAAAAGAGCCTTTAAAGAGCCTTTAAAGAGCCTTTAAGTAAGAGAAACAGGTTGTTTCTTTTCAGATGATTCATAGGCTGCAATCGCTACCTCTAACGCCTTTAAGCCATCTTCTCCAGTAATTGAAGGATGTTTCTTTTCTTTGACGGTAGTAATAAAATCAGCGACTAACGCATCATCCATGTTGTCTCCCCAGAAGTCCCACTGCACGCCGTCATTACTATATACATTTGTCTTTTGTTCGAAGGCATCGACAGCAAGAGTCCCATTTGTACCAATAATCTCCAATGTGACATCTCCCCATGTCGGGTATGTTTTATTTCGAGACCAACTGCAATCTAATGTAGCAAACATGTTATTATCAAATTCCATTGTCAATAATCCGCAATCATCGATGTCATGATCTGAGATTTTGTTATCAACTTCAGCATAGACTTCTGTTACTTCTGCACCAGTATACCAACGAATTACATCGACTACATGGACTGTATGATCTATGACGGCACCCCCACCTGATTTTTCTTTATCGACAAACCAGCCGCCAGGATTTGTACCACGATTTGTTCCTTTAATCGCAATAATTTTTCCAAGTTCGCCACTATCAATTATTTTTTTGGCATTTATAATTGGCGTGTTAAATCGAACCGGAAAAGCCGTCTGAAGAATAACATTGTTTTCTTTACATATTTGGATCATTTTTTTTGCATCTTCCACTTTAGAAGCTAATGGTTTTTCGCATAAGATATGAATACCTTTTCTAGCAGCAGTCACTACATGCTCCATATGAAGGCTGTTTTCAGATGTAATAATCACTGCTTCAATGTCTTGATCTAATAATTCATGGTAATCCAGGTAGTGGTTTGTTTGGAATTGTGCAGCTACCTTTTTGCCTCGCTCCAGATTGTCGTCTGCGATACCAACTAATTCTAATCCTTTTATTTTTTGTAGTGCGCTAGCATATCCGTATGCATGACCGTGAGCGAAACTAATCATTCCAACCTTCATCGAATAGCCTCCTTTACTTTCTCCTCGTTTAATACAACAGGTTTACCAGTGGCAATTGACTCTAAAGCTGCTAGGGAAATTTCCATTGCTTTCAAGGCATCCTCTGCCGTCACAATTGGTTGTTCCTCTTGTTCAATGCAATGTAAAAAATGCTGTAACTCCATATAATATGGATTATCCTTTAACGGACTCTCAGGGACGGCCACTCCTCCAGCACTACTACTATTTTGACTAGTTACCACTGGCTGTACCTTCGAGCTATCAAACTCAATAACTCCGTTAGTCCCGGCTATTTCAAATTTGGTTGTAAAGTTTTGATGTGCCCAAGTGCCTTCAACGTGTGCAATTACGCCGCTTTTAAATCGCAATGTAACGAGTGCATATTCTACCCTTGAGTACACACGACCTTTACTGCTTTTTGCATATACACGTTCGACCTCACCAAAACACCATCTTAAATAATCAAAATCGTGAATGATCATGTCTAACACCAAGCCGCCGCTACTATTAAAATCCGCATACCAATCATTTGAGGCACTTGGAAAACCGCCACCTCTTGTCGTCCTGACTACTGCTGGTGTACCGATTTTATCCATATCCAGTAATTGTTTTGTTCTAATATACTCCGGAAAAAATCTTACAACATGGCCAACAAATAGCTTTACATCCTTTTCTTTACAGTAAGCAATCATTTCTTTAGCATCTGTCAGTGTTCTAGCCAGAGGCTTTTCGCAAATCAAATGACTACCTTGATCAGCTGCCTTCATTAAAAATTCCTTATGAAGCGGGGTCGGTAAACAAACCGATACAACATCAATCTTCCCAATACTCGCAGCAGCCTCCTCATATGTACAAAACGCTTTGGCGCCAACCTCATCTGCAAGCTTTTTTGCTTTTGAATAATTGATATCAACGACACCCACTACCTCAGCGTTTGTTAATTTTTGATATGCTTGAGCATGAACGGTACCCATTGTTCCAGCTCCAATGACAAGTGTTTTAAACATAAGCAACTCTCCTATACATTTATATTTGGATACTACTTACACATTAGTACTTGTTACAGAGTTCTCATGTTGAAAAAATAAGCCAGATGCTCCCATCACACCTGCTCTTTTTCCTAATACGGCTTTGCAGATTGCAACATCTCTGCTCATTTGCGTTATGCTATTTTCTGTTACATATTCTTTAACCGTAGGTAAAATAAAGTCAGACATGTTCATGACTCCACCCCCAAAGACAATTGCCTCTGTATTGAATAAATGAATTAAGCTCGTAACTCCAGCCCCCAAATATTCTCCAACTTCCCTTAGTAAGGAGATGGAGAAGGGATCGCCTTTTTCGGCTGCTAACGCAATTTCTTTATTTGTCACTTCTGATCCGATTTTAAGGTCTTGCAACATGCTGCTTTGATCTTTTAGTCGTTGATTTGCCAGTTTTGCCAGCGCTGTTCCTGAAGCATACCTTTCCAAGCAGCCGCGGTTTCCACACTCACATCGCTCACCCTTATGAACGATCGTAATGTGTCCAAATTCCCCGGCACTATCTTGGTTTCCTGTTATCAGTCTTCCGTCACTAATTATCCCTGCCCCAAT
>JAPSLU010000316.1 GCA_031180405.1 Bacillus sp. (in: firmicutes)
GGGTTCGATTCCCTTCACCCGCTCCATACATATTGGTTGCAACGCAGTGTTTCGTTTCTTAGAAAAACGACGCATTGCGTTTTTTATTTTACCTAACAAAAGGACTCCTATTTAATAAGGAGTTCCTCTTTGAATGTTATTTATCCGATTTGGTAGGAAGCTATTCCTCCATGTATTTGTGTAAACATAGTTGATAATGCTTGTAACAGTTGAACCGCTTCTTCATTAGGAAGGGATGGTTGCAAATAAACAATGTGAAGGGCTTGAGTTGTCATTGTAGATACTGCACTTCTTTTGGAATCAACATATGGGCTGCCGAAAGCTCCTTCGCAATCACTTGATATTATTTTTTTAGATAATTGAATTTCTCGTTCATTAATCGCGATATAGTAATCTTGGTCTGATCCAATCTTAACTTCCACATCACCAGAAAGCTTATCTAAATCATAAATGCCTAACGGAATTTGATACCGAAGTGATAGGAAGTTATTTAGATCAACAGCGGAATTAACTGGATGAAGGAATTGTTGTTTCTGCACGCGTCGGTATAGTGCTTCGTTAGATGGTCGATACCGATTTGGATCTGTACCTAGTAACTTAAAAGTCTTTCTCCATTCATTGATAGCCGGTATTTCAGTCACTTTTTTATCTTCATAATCAAAGAATAGAGATTCTTGGAACAATTGTAATCTCCCTTTTAGCATTTGAGGGGAGTCTGCAACTTGGATATCTTGATAGTGAACAAAGCCAACTTTAAAACCAGGAATAAGGTGTTTAATTTGGTCCTGAACCGTAATTTCCATCATTTTATACCTCCACAATATAGTGTAGTTATTTTACCATAGTGAGAGTAGATTTTTCTGTTAAGGTGTCTTGACATAATCTGTTTTCGCAAACTTTGTTGCTATGAAATTAGAATTTGGGTGTTGATTGCGCTCCAGGATGCTCGCTTTCCGTGGGGCGGGCGGTGAGCCTCCTAGAGCACACAACGCCTGCGGGGTCTCATCTGTCCCGCTATCCCATGTCTTGCTCCAGCAGTCTTTCTTTTTGAAAAAGTAAGAAGCCTAGCCCCTCTAGGGTCTAGCCAGTCTTGAATTGAAGACAAAGAACGTCTTCTATTTAAGCGTCTTATTTGTCCACGGCTAAACAGGCGCTTCCGCATTTCTATGTAGGAGTCTCGTATATTACGCTGCATCAACTAGACAGTTTTGACTCTAAAAAAACTAATTAAAAATATATTAAGGAGGGATAGAGCATGAATATAACTTTAGAACAATTGAAAAAGGAAGTAATTGAATATAGTAAAGAAATTGGGATAGACAAAATTGGATTTACGACTGCAGATATGTTCCAGGAGCTCAAACAACGCCTTGTGACACAGCAAGAACTAGGCTACCAATCAGGCTTTGAAGAACCAGATATAGAAAAGCGTGTTAACCCAATAAAGCTTCTACCAAAAGCAAGTTCTATTATATCCATTGCTCTTGCGTATCCTTCTAAGATGAAGAATGCTCCAAAAAGTACAAAAGAGGACCGCCGTGGGATCTTTTGTCGTGCGTCATGGGGGACAGATTATCATGATGTGTTGCGTGATCGGTTAACAAAATTAGAAGCTTTTTTAAGGGGGAAAATCCCAGATGTAAAGGTGAAATCAATGGTTGATACAGGTGAGCTATCCGACCGAGCCGTAGCTGAAAGAGCAGGTATTGGTTGGAGTGGTAAAAACTGTTCCATTATTACACCTGAGTTCGGTTCATATGTGTATCTAGGAGAAATGATTACCAATATTCCTTTTCCACCAGATCAACCAATAGAAGATCAATGTGGAAGCTGCACCAAATGTTTAGATGTTTGTCCAACAGGGGCACTTGTGCAAGGTGGACAGCTTGATTCATCAAAATGTATAGCCTTTTTAACACAAACCAAGGGATTTCTGCCTGAACAATATCGGACAAAGATAGGTAATCGAATATATGGCTGTGATACTTGTCAAACTGTATGTCCAATTAATAAGGGGAAAGATTTCCATTTTCATGAAGAAATGGAGCCAGATCCTGAAATTGCTAAACCGAAGTTAAAACCGTTACTAACCATTAGCAATCGTGATTTTAAGGAGAAATATGGACATATTTCTGGTTCATGGAGAGGTAAAAAGCCACTACAGCGAAATGCTATTTTGGCGCTCGCTCATTTTAAAGATACAACAGCTCTTGATGACTTAATACAAGTCATGCACAAAGATTCGAGACCTGTTATAAGAGGTACTGCAGCATGGGCGATTGGAAAGATCGGAGACGTAAGTGCTAAACCTGAATTAAGAAAAGCCTATGAAAAAGAACAGGATGACCAGGTGAAACAGGAGATTGAAAAAGGCTTGGCATTTTTAAATAATATAAATGATATGTAAAGGTGGGATTTTACTTACTAAGTAGAGATCCCACCTTATTTTGACTATTTTTTTGAATTTATAATCTTACTGAACTGTGAATAAGCTCTTCGGCATCCAGCTCCAGTAGTCTTACACTTTTTGAAAAAAAGGTTAGGTTCCTGGCCACCTCTAGGATCTAAGCCATAAATGAATAGAAGACAAAGGACGTCTCTATTCATTTGCGTGTTATGCTTTTCCGAGCGATCAGGGTGTTTACGCTTTAGTTTGATGAAATAAATGATGACTATTTCTAAACACCCTCTTCATATCCTTTAATAAATAAGGGATATGGTGGTGACGGAATTGAAACAAATGCTCACTCAGATAACAGAAGCGAGATTACAGATGCTGATAAATGCTAAATTAATTAATAATGAAAGAAATGATCATGAACTTCAAGCCATAGAGAGAAAGCTTCAATCCTCCGTAAAAAGAAAGACTGAAATCGTAAAAGGAAGCTCAAAAATTAACATTACGAATATAGAGGAAAGAACAGATAATTTAAAGGAAGCTACTTATGCTTGCCATTACAAATGGTTAAATAAACAAAAGGATTTCTTTTATCTTGAAGAAAGAATTGAGTACCGAAAGGCGAGTTTCTATCGAGATGAGCTTGTTTGTGATCAGCTTTTGTCATTTGAAGGAGAAAAGAATATTCCAAATATACAGTTGACTGATGAATTGAGAGAAAAGGGAGCACAGTTTACCTATGACCGCTTAGCTGCTGTCCAGTATGCTGAACGGTGGTGGAATAGCAGTAATCCTGAGTACAAGAACTTTGAAGTTAACTGTACTAATTTTATTTCGCAGTGTTTTCACGCCGGTGGGGCCAGCATGAGAGGGTATCCTAATCGTTCTTCAGGCTGGTGGATGCAATATAACAATTGGAGTTATAGCTGGTCGGTTGCTCATTCGATGCATATTTTTTTATCCAACTCTAAGATAGGACTAAGAGCAGAAAAGGTTTCATCTCCTGAACAACTGATGCCAGGGGACGTAATTTGCTATGACTTCCAAGGAGATGGTCGATATGATCATACAACATTTGTTGTGGCTAAGGATGAGGAGAATATGCCACTAGTAAATGCACAAACTTATAATAGTCGAATGCGCTATTGGGCTTACGAGGATTCAACTGCTTATACTCCTAATATTAAATATGAATTTTTTCGAATTCTCGATGATACGAGTTTGAAGTAACAGTGGTATAATGTCTAGTGGAATAAATTTAAGTGGGGAGAAAGTGGCCCCCCTTTCTACATAATCAGATGAGGTGAAAGAATTGGCTTTACATGTCGTACTATATCAACCAGAGATTCCAGCGAATACTGGGAATATTGCACGTTCTTGTGCAGCAACAAATACAACGTTACATCTAATTCGTCCGCTAGGATTTTCAACTGATGATAAGATGTTAAAAAGGGCTGGATTGGATTATTGGGAATTTGTTAATGTTGTATACCATGATTCACTTGATGAATTATTTGAAAAATACGCGTCAGGAGAATTTTTCTTTTTAACAAAGTTTGGTCAACAACCACATACAACGTTTGATTATAGTGATGTGGAAAAGGATTATTTCTTTGTTTTTGGAAGAGAAACAACAGGATTACCGAAGGATTTAATTCAAGCAAATATGGATAAATGTTTGCGACTTCCAATGACAGAGCATGTTCGTTCGCTAAACCTATCGAACACTGCTGCCATTTTAATTTATGAAGCATTAAGGCAACAAAACTATCCGGGTCTTTCATAAAAAATAAGGGAGATTCCCATGTTATAGATCTTTAAAAAGATCAATGCATGGGAATCTCCCTATTTCTTTAATGCTTAGGGATTTATAAAATTCTTGAAATGCGGATAAGCGCATGACATCTGGCTCCAGCAGCCTTACTTTTTGCAAAAAACGTAAGGTTCCTAGAGGGCTAATCAAGGCGCTTTGAGCTTTTGTTCTTATTTTTTTACGCCGGGCTTTGACTCGTAGCCAGCTGTAAAAATTGCCGTAAGGAATGTTAAGCTAACACCTAGAATTAAAATGAAACCCATCGGTTTACCTCCTTGAAAAAGTTCAGGATAATGAAGAACCTATTATGTATAGTCTCCCTTAATAGATACTATAATTATAACCCAATCTTAAGTTGATGTGAATGCGTTTCAATTTTTTTGTTGTCCTGTGTTTAGTCTAAGCGGGGCTAAAAAAGTGCTTGCGCATTTCTTAATAAAAAGATTCTATCATTTTTCTATTCAAGGAAGCATGTTAAAGGACATCCTCGCATAAAGTGTATTAATCTGCACGAGTTAGTTTCAAGAACGACCAATGATGAAGGAGGTCCTTATGGATATCTTAAAAAAAATTGAAAAGTACAGGGAAGATGAACAGCGCTTAAAATGGGAAGGAACCTTCGTAGAGTATTTGGATA
>JAPSLU010000317.1 GCA_031180405.1 Bacillus sp. (in: firmicutes)
GATCTAGAGCTTCATTTGTATGAATTGATAGTCTCTACACTTGGTGACCTCATACAATCATTACGAATGGCGAATGGATTACATAATTTAGTGTGCTTATGAACAGGGAATGCGCCAAATGTCGTTCATGCTCGAGCAAATGAAGGAAACGATTCTATTTAGTAGAACGGAGGTTGTAGTTTATGAAAGTAATGGAAAATGATCTTGCTCTGAATAAAAAGAATAGCTTAGTAACGCCTCTGATAAAGAAGAAGGGATTCCTTTATTATATTAAGCGCGATATTGTCCTCTACCTCATGTTGATTATCCCAGTGGCCTATATATTGATATTTAAATATGGTTCCATGTATGGCATACAGATAGCCTTTAAGGATTACAACATGTTTTCGGGTTTGAGCGAGAGTCAATGGAATAATTTTGCAACATTCAAGGAAATATTTGCAACGCCACAATTCTATCAGGTTGTTAGAAACACATTGGTGCTTAACGGCTTGGATTTAATTATAGGATTTCCGGCACCAATTATATTAGCTATCCTAATAAATGAACTGGTATTTAAAAGGTTTAAGAAGATAAGTCAGACAATACTGTATATGCCGCATTTCCTTTCCTGGGTTATTATCGGAGGAATTGTTTCTCAGTTGCTTTCACCTACAGGAATGATTAACTCATTAATTACCCGTATGGGTGGCGAGGCATTACCGTTTCTAACAGATAAGCTTGCATGGATTGGAACTTATTCTTTAGTTGGAGTATGGCAGAGTGCAGGGTGGGGGACCATTTTGTATCTTGCTGCTATGACAGGAATTGATAAAGAGCTATATGAGGCAGCTGACGTGGATGGCGCAGGAAGGCTAAGAAAAATATGGCATATTACTCTGCCAGGTATAAGACCGACCATTGCGGTACTTCTGATCTTGCAGCTTGGTAGTATTATGGCCATTAATTTCGATCGTCCATTTACGCTGCAAAACAACCTTGTTATGGACTATGGTGACGTTATCAGTACCTATGTTTACCGTGTAGGTATTCAATCGGCGAATTTTTCAATTGGTGCAGCTGTGGGTCTGTTCCAGTCCGTAATTTGCTTAATATTTCTGTTGGCTTCCAATTTTATTACTAAGAAATTAGGCGGAAAAGGAATATGGTAAGGGGGTACTTACAATGTCACAAAAATTAAGAAATAGAGTTTTTGACTATACAGCAGCATTTATTGTTTTAATAGCAGTGTTTATATGTCTAGTTCCTTTTCTATATGTGCTTTCGGCCTCACTTAGTTCCAATAGGGCGATTATATCCCAGTTAGTTACCATATACCCTATAGACTTTAATATAGAAGCCTACAAAGTTGTATTTACTGACACCGGTATGTTGTACTCATTGTTTTTTACTGTCATTCTGGTCCTGGTATATGCGCTCCTTGCATTGACGGTCACCGTTTTGGCAGCGTACGCGTTAAGTAGAAAAAGGCTCATGGGCAGAAAAGTTATATTGTTATTGATGGTGTTTACCATGTATTTTAGCGGTGGTTTGATTCCGGATTATATGCTTGTAAAGGACCTAAACCTTTTGAACACCCCATATGCACTGATTCTACCGGGGATGATGAGCGTATTCAATATGATTATCTTGAAATCGTTCTTTGAGAACTTACCGGAAAGCCTTGAGGAAGCTGCGTACCTTGATGGATGCAATGATCTACAGGTACTGCTTAAGATCATGCTGCCTCTTTCCAAGCCGGCACTTGCCACAATTGCTTTATTATACGCGGTATTCAGATGGAATTATTTTCAGGACGCTCTTTTCTATATTACGGACGAAAATCTATATACAATACAGCTTAAGCTGTACAATGTTATCAATATTTCACAACAAATGGCTGGAGAGAATGTTAACTTAAATCTTCCTTCAGAGGGACTGAAAGCAGCAAGCATTATGTTTGGTACAGTTCCGATTCTTCTAGTGTACCCTTGGCTCCAGAAATACTTTGTATCCGGGATTACTCTTGGTGCAACTAAAGGTTAATATGGGTTTGTGAAATGGGTAATTTAATCTGATTCGCAAATTTATATATAAAAATTAAAATTTACAAAGGGAGTGGATTTTTATGAAGGTAAAGAAACTAAGATCTTTCTTTGCTTCTTTGACTACGCTGGCACTTGCTACTGCTTTAATCGGTTGTCAGAGTAACGAATCAAGTGGCAATCAAAGTGGTACAACCGAGGATACAACAGAACATCGAACATTAACTGTTGAAGTTTTTGACAGAGGTAAACCTGGTCAGCCAGATTTGAATAATAACTACTGGACAAAGTATATAAACGAAACATTCGGTAAGGAGCATAATGCAACAGTGAAGTTTGTTCCAGTTCCTAGAACACAGGAAGTAGACAAGTTAAATGTATTAATGGCAGCAGGTGAGGCACCTGATATCGTCTTCACTTACAACCAGGGTGTTGTTTATAACTATGCACAACAAGGTGGATTGGCAGAACTTGATTCAGCTCTTAAAGAGCATGGCTCTACCCTCACAAATTATCTTGGGGATGATTTATTAAAGTATGGTAATTTTAACGGTAAGCAGTATGCAATACCAGGTAAGAGAACTGTACTATTGGGCATGAATACATTTATCCGTAAAGACTGGCTTGATAAACTAGGTCTTCCTGTTCCTACTACACCAGAAGAGTTCTATAACACTATGGTTGCATTCAAAGAGAAGAATCCCGGAAATGTAAGCGGTGTTATTCCTTATGGATATGCACTTCAACCTGCATATCCAGGATTAGGTTATATACCAGAAGCCTTTAAACCATCTGATCTGTCTGAAAAAGAGTTTGCTACACTTCAGACAAGTCCAGGATACCAGGACAACTGGAATTTACCAGGATTTAAACAAGCTGTTCAATATATGAACAAGATGTATAATGAAGGATTGATTAGCCAAGGTTTCGCTACTGACAAAGATGCAAAACAGTTAGATGCAGATGTTTCCAATGGGAAAGTTGGAGCATTTACCACTAACTGGGATGGTCCGTACAGAACAGCTCCTGGTACCCTTGCCAATCTTAAAAAGAACGTCCCTGATGCAGAACTTGTACCTATTGATCCTTGGATGAATGATGCTGGAAATTATCCTAAGGCAGGTTACGCTCCTAATGGTATGTATATACTTATACCGAAAGCAAGTAAAAATGTTGACCTTGCAATAAAATATCTTAACTGGATGGCTGACCCGGAGGTAACCCTTTTCCTTCAGAATGGTGAGGAAGGCGTAGATTACAACATGGTCAATGGTGTTCCAGTACAGACAGGAACGACAAATTCAGGTGAAAAGATGATGACTGTTGCAAACAACCTTGACTATGATATCCTTTCAAACGGTATCGAGCTAGGTGATCCAGAGAAGAACGTTGCAGCTATCTCTGCAGGATATCCAGGTTTTGAAAAAGAAGTAGAGAATGCATTAAAGGTTGGGTCAGTAGATTACTATCCTCCTTACTACTATTCAACACCGAATTCTGCCGATGCAAAATACAATGCCTCGCTTAAGAATGTCTCTGCTCAGATGCTTGCAAAATTAATTACTGCTGAGCCAACAGAAGTAGAAGGCCTGTACAAAACATTGGTTGACCAGTACATGGTGCAGGGAGGTCAAGCAGTATATGATGAGTATGTAAAGAATTACGAGGCTCAGAATAAGAAATAATATATAGATTCCAATTTGTAGACTGCCTCATGATGAGGTGGTTCTTTTTTTGCAAGGCTATGTTAAAGATAAAGGTTGATTTAATTTATTTTAAACTAATATCTGTGATTATGTATCGAGTTATTACTGTTTATGTCAAAAAACTCATTTATTCTTTCTGAATAAAATATGGACCGCAATCGGTTTCGTGCGTCATAATAAATGTCCATTTATAATTCCAATCCATTACATAAATATCACTATAATACATATGACGTGCGATATATGGTAGTTCTTTGATTGAAAGTGTATTTGCATTCTCAAGAAGATAAGCTTCGTCAATAAATTGATAAAATATTGTACATTTATGCTTTGATTGATTAAGAAATGCTGTTATTGCTTCATCTTTCTCAAGGCATTTAACCTTTTCCCAACTACATAAGTGCCACAGAAAATTATCCATCCAAATCTCTTTTTGTTCTTCTATTGAAAGATGACTTGCAAAACTTTCACGCCATCTCCCGCGTAAATAGTTTCCCCACTTCGGTATTTCAATTTTCTTTAATTGTTTATTTCTCATAATAATAAAATTCCTCTCTACCTTTAGATGAACTGTTAAAAAGCAATATCTCTTAACCTCAACGTGTTTGCGGTTTCCCAAGTTCCGTGAACACTAGCTAAAATAAAGCATTGATTTTTTCTCGCTTAAATCGTTTTCCATTCTTCTATTGTCAAGGAACTGAAACCAAACTAAATAGAGCTGTAAATATTTTGTTGATACACCGTTAAAACGGTTAATCCATTTCTTCAATCTAGAATGATAATTGTTGATATTGTTCAAATGGTAAATACCTTTTTTGACATATTCATTCTTGTTTCCATTAATAACAACGTGTTCTAAATCGTTTCTAGTGGTATAAGATTTATATGAATTATGGGCGTCGGAAATTAGCACCGTATCACTAGGAAGATAGGGTGTAAGTATTCCATCGATTTGTTCAGTTAAAATCCTTCCCAAACCTACTCGCTTAGCTAGGGTAGTCTTATTTCGGTCCCTTGCTACTAATACGCAAACTTGTTCATTAGATATTCCTCTTTTAGTAGAGGAGCCATCACGTTTTCTAGGTTTACGATGTGAAATAATATTTCGACCTTTTGAA
>JAPSLU010000318.1 GCA_031180405.1 Bacillus sp. (in: firmicutes)
CATTTAATCTGCAGCTACCAAAAGAAAAGCGCGATAAGAAGCTCCCTGAAAAGTTAAGCCTGGAAATGCCCGGGATTTTGAATTGGGCCATTGAGGGTTGCATGAAGTGGCAGCAGTCGGGGCTGAATGATCCAGCAAGTGTTATGAAGGCTACCGGAGATTATAAAGAAGAAATGGATATCCTCGGACCATTTATATTCGAATGTTGCTTCAAACAAATAAATGCACAAATTGAAGCGAAAGAGCTTTATGAGGTTTATGCAAATTGGTGTTTTAAAAATGGTGAACACCAGTTAAAAAATCGAGCATTCTATCGAATTTTAGAATCGCAAGGTTTTAAGAGAGAACGAGGTAATAGAAATAAGTATTTCATCAAAGGTGTTACTTTAGTGGAGCGAAAAAATACTTTTTTTCAGCAAAAGTTACTGAATAATGATGAAATCGACGAAAGTGTTACTAAAAGTAACACATTCAAAATCACTTAAAAACCTTATGTATCAAGGGTTTGAGATGCTTTTTAAATTTATTTTTTACTTTTGTTACTAAATATATATATAAACAAAAAAATAATATATATATATAAGTACTTTATTAGGAGCGTTAATGCTCAAAATAGGTAATAAAAGTAACTGATTGGCTTCGAACCCTTGGGGCTGTAAGGCTGAAAGGTGTTACTTTTTAGTAATACATGCTAATTTTCGGCTGTTTTCCGTAACACTTTTAGTAGTTTTTGATAACAGAGGTGATAGATTTGCAAGTTTTAATGATACTCAGTCAAATTTGGAAATCAGGTGCAAATATCTATCTTGATATTGAAGATCGGGTTGCAATAAAAAATCAAAATTTGATTCCAGCAGAAGTAATGCAAGCTGCTGAACAGAATTTCCAATCAATTGATGCCTGGTTTAAATCATGGAAGGATGCCAGCAATGAAAAAGTCACTCTTATGAAGATGGTCCATCAAATCTGTGGATGGCAAGAAAATGAAAAATTGCAGGAGTGGATAATCGAAGATACAAAATCACTTGATCTATTCATGGATTGGTTGAATCTCCTAGCTAATAACGGCTGGAAAGATGTCTATGAGGATTACAGGCAATTTGAAAATGGTGAATCTAATGTAATAGCACATAAATTGTATGTACGTGCCGTTACATATTCGAAGAAGGTGTAAATAATGATCTCCTATCATTACTCAGATACAGAACTAAATAAAATCCTTAAAACACTAACCATTGTTGTAGACACTCGTGAGAATGTAAATGGCCATATACTCAATTATTTGCGCCAGAAGGATATACCGATAAAAATTCAAAAATTAGATACCGGTGATTATGGCTGCATGATTCCGAAGAATGAAGAGCTGGGAATAACCCGGGACATATTTTTAAAAAGCAGGGTGGAACGAAAAGCCCATATGGATGAAATTACAGGGAATCTCCAGAAGGATACTCAAACAGCTTTTGAAAATGAATTAATCAGATCTAAAGACATTCCCTTCACTTTAATTGTGGAGGATCTCCATGGATACGAAAAAATGCTGAAAGGTGATTATCGTTCCAAATATAATCCATTGGCATTGCTCGGCAGGCTCAATACATTCAAAGCCAAATACAATTTCGAAATTGTGTATTTAGATCAAAAATACTCTGGCAATTGGATCTATCACCATTTCTATTACCAGGCGAAACATTATCTTAGGACGGGTGCTTTCTGAACCTAACCTGAAAGTGGGGATAACTTGTGGATAAATTATCAGAAATTAAAGCTAATTTAAAACGCGGCCGGCTACCTTTAAGGGATATCCATTGGATGGTAACGGAAATAGAAAATCAAAGGAATGTTAATAAAGAGCTTAAGCAAAAATCTCGCTATAAAAACTATATGGACATGGCTAAAGAAAATCTTGCACTGGAAGAAGGTTTAAAACGGACACGGGCCCAACGGGATTATTATAAAAACCAATTAAATAAGCTCGGGGTGTGAAAATAATGTACTCGTCCTTCTGCCCAAAGTGTAAATATGTTGTCTACTCAAGTAAACGAACATCTATGAAGGATAAATACAAATTTAAATGCACTTGTGGATGTAACTATGTTCTCCATTCTAAGTTTGCTAGGAAGAATGATATTAACCGCGAAAGACAAGAAAAAGGATATTAATTGGGGGGGAATAAACAGTGGCAAAAGTTCAACTTAATCAAAAGGAACAACATTATGCAGATACACGTGAAGAAGAGGAGGAAATTGTTTCAGCTGCTAAAGAAAATGACAACCTTCAAATGCACAAAATCACTGAGAAATATAACAAGTACGGTCAGTATTTCTTAATTGATTTAACTTTCGCCTATCGAACTCCTAAAGAAGTTATGGAGAGTCGTCCACAAAGTGATAGTGTACCAGAAGGACAAATGAGCATCGATGATCATGAAGGCATTGAGTATTCTGTGGACGGCAATGGAACGGTGAATGTCCCAGAAGGTCAGGTTGAATAATGGCCAATAAAACTAAACAGAAAAGGCGGTTGGGCAAATCCCTTGCCCGCCGTCGTAAAGAAAGACTTAACAGGGCTTGGAGAAATATCTTCGTTAAAGCTGGAGTGCTTAAAGATTAAACAAATTTGTAATATGTTTCCTTAGTCACTTTTCTTATTTAATGTATCAATGATTTTAACTAAAAGAGAGATGATTATTGATATTAACAACAGAAAAATAAGTGAAATCGTGATAAATCCTTCATCACCAAGAAGATTTGCTAAAATTATAAACAATAAAATTGAACCGAAGGTAATTAATAAAGCGATACTGATATATTTACTCATCATAAATAACCTCCATTTAGTTTAGTTACATTATATAACGAATGGAGTCAAATGAATTATTAAGTTTCCTAGGCGGTGAGGGAATGCAGCAATTAGATTTATTCTCCTTCGCCCTGGAAGATCAAATTATCGATCTGAAGCAGGGCGAGGAATTGGAGTTTTTCAGAGGGAAGGAAAGGCTATTGGTCAGGAAGCACGAGGAGTACCAGGGAGTTTGTTTTTACCAATCATTCAGTTTTTCTGGATACGCCCTTTATATTGATGAAACGTCAGGAATGCAAATATTAGTTTCCAAAATTAAAAAGTGGCTTGAAGGAGAAGCAACTGATGAAACCTAAGGAGTTTCGCATAACATTAGGGCATTGGTTAAAAGCATAATGTCATCTTGGATCTGATCCTTAATTATTTCATCATTACATCTATAGTAATCGTCAACTAATTTGACAAGCTCCTTTGAAAAGAAGAGTAAAATATAATCCAAGATGAATCCCCTTTCAAGATAAATATTATCTATATTATGTAACATATTTGTAATATATCAAGGGTTTCGCCAAAATTTTTGAAAATAAGTCTTTATATATAAAAGAAACAAATGAGTAACGGAAATCCTAAGGAGGAACTACATTGGTTAAATTTTTTGATCGAGTCTTATATATTATTGGCTGGCCAATCTATTACTTGTTCAATCGATTTTGGAAATAGATTAAGCAGCGAGTTCCACTAATCTTTTCTTGAAGCTCTATAAACCAAAATAATAGCAAGAATCGCTGTAAGTGGAAGAGAAATCATGATAGCTATTATGAAATAAACATTTTTTAAAGTATTTTCATCAATCCACTGTAGCACGGTATCACCTCAAAAGAATGTGCGAGTAAGGGCTGAAACTTTTTCAATTCTGAAAGCATGCCCCTACTCTGCTGTACAGCTTGCCCATTATTTTTGGACTGCGAGCATGGACCGGAATCTTAATGGGGTTATAGTTGTGGAGTTCGCCCTTGCTCGGTATAAATACAATATCCACTTATTTACAAAAATATACATTTGATACATTTGACACAGAAATCAGAAATAAAAAAACCCCTTATTATAAGGGGAGATCTCCTCAGGTTGAGATCGGATGGAGGTTCTACTTCATCACTATATGCCCAACATATTCATGTGTGATTAAGAACAGAAATAAACAAAATGAAAGATATGTTTCCCTCCAGGAAACAAAAGAATAAGGGAGTGTAATATAGATGACTACAGCAATTGTTTCTGGAAAAAGAGACTTAGATACGGTGGAAAAAGGAGCAAAGGAGGTCGAAAGGATAGCTCTAGAAATGCTAGAACTTGTTCGAACGATGAGAAGAAAATAAAGAAATCCTATTAAGCATTGTGCTACAAGCAAAGGCCTAGCTAGGTGAATGTGGTCAGTGGATATTGGCCTTGCTCTTAGTAGATGCTTTCTCTTACTGGATTAAATGATCTTTCGGTAATAAATATTCAATATTTCTACGTTTTATCTCATTAAACAATAATTTTATAAATTCATTGCTTAGTTTTAATCTAACAGCATTCAAATACGTAGAAATTAATAATTCACTGGGCATTGTTTGAATCGTCATTACTCTCTCCTATTCTTTTGAAAACTTTGTTAAAAAACACACAAATAGTATTATCTAAATTTATGTAGTAGTTTGGAACAGTTTCGACAAAACTGTCACAAAAGTGTCACAAAACATTTGATTAAAGGTAAGAATTGAATCTAGTCAAGTCGACCAATTTTTAAAAAGAGGGACATATATTCATTCAGATGAGGTTATTCAGAGATTAATTAACAAAATGTAGGAGGAGTTAATTAAAAAGTGATCGATAGAAGGCAAATAAAAAACTGGTTGTGTGAGGATTGCACATTTGTATTCCAGACTTTTGGCAAAAAGCAAAATGGCAGACCAAGGAAATATTTCTGTCCTAGTTGCGGTGAGAATATATCGGTAGTCAGGTATGAGTCAGACAGTGTTAATCAAGGAGGGCCGG
>JAPSLU010000319.1 GCA_031180405.1 Bacillus sp. (in: firmicutes)
CATCAAAAATTACGGAAACAGAGCTATCTGCATCAACGGCTTTAATATCGCTAAAAAATCATTATTTATCGAAGGCTGCAGAGAACTTTACTAGTTTATTAACGGAGTACGTCTTTAAGAAAACTAAGAATAGTGATAAGTAGTAGATTGAATTTATGCTTTTGAAATTGTATCTGTTTCTTAAATTAATAACCACCCGTTAAATTAAAACGGGTGGTTTACTCTACGTTAATAGCATTTGTACTTTCATTTTACATTAACTACCTTTTTCCAAGTTTCATCCTACTTTTGCACCCGGTTCAGTGTTAGCATCTAGTTCTTCTGGTGTTTTTAGATAAGGTGTCAAAATCGCACTTAAAACATAGAAACCTGCATAAATGAATATAACTGTACCGGCACCAAACGGCTTAAAGAAAAGGGTTACAATTGCAGGAGCAATGAATGTACTTAACCCTGCCCCTAAGTTAAGGATAGACATCGCAGCACCTTTATTATCAGGTGCTAATAATGGGAACAATGCTGATAGAGGTACATACCCCGCCATTGCCACACCACATAGACTAAGTGTTATCGTCATGAGCCAGTAGTTATGACCAACCATTTGTGGCATAAAGTATACTAGAATAAGAACGACTGCATAAAAATATCCTCCAACCCATTTAATCGTTGTTCTCCAACCCCATTTATCTCCTAAATACCCAAACAATAAGTTTGCCAAAATAGCTACAGAGAAAACAGTAGACCACATACGAAGCCATTCTGTTGTTGAATATCCAAAATCAAGTAGATAAATTGGCAGGAACAAAAGTAATCCATATTGAGCAAATCCATTTATTGATTTTACGACTAGACCTAAAGCGATAACAGGTCTCTTTAATATTGTTATCGCTTTCGCAAATTCCGATAAAGAGAATTTCGTAATTTCAGAAGCTGGAACCTTATCCTTGTTTACAACAATCGCTAGAAATGCACCAACTACGGTAAATACAATTCCAGACCATAGCACATTAATATGACCCAATACCGGGATAAACAGAGAAGCATAAAAAGGACCCGCTACACTAAGGCCTAAAGAGAACATAAACCAATACCATCCAGCTGCACTGCTGCGACGTTCTATCGGTGTACTATAATTAATCCATACTAGAAAGGAGTAAGCAAACAATGGATATCCAAATCCTCTAATCGCATAGAATGGAATCATCATAGATAGATTTAGTGAGTACATTCCTAATCCAATAAACCCAATACTTCCTATTAAAAATGCAAGAAAACCAAATAGCATCGCTTTACGCGGACCAAGCGTCTGGACGAAAACGCCAGATAGCCAAGCAGCAATTGTAACTGTGACACCGTATACAGTAATGAGTAAGGAGGCATGAGTAACATTCATGCCCTCCTCAACCAAATAAGGAACAATCCATGCCTGCTCAATACCATCACCGATCATAAATAACGTTAAACCGATGTACCCCCACAGCAAATTTTTTGGTAATCCGATTTTATCTAACATTTCTATCATCTCCTCGATTGGTAAACTATCATGTTATAAAAGGAAAGAACTTAGCATAAATTGCTGTACTTTCACACCATTTTTCTCTTTAATTAATTGCTGAATTTCCTCCATACCTATTTTTGTAATCAATGCATCAAGTGCCTTATATACCTTTATGTTTTGCTCACACTCAGCAACAGGATCTTCTCGAAGTGGGAATGTATCGAAATAAATTAAGCCGGTATAGTTATATTTTTTTGCATAAAAGATGAATTCTAGCGTTTGCATAAGGTGAACGCTACCTAACATATTTCCATCGTCTCCGTCTTTATATCCATCATTTAAGTGGAAGCCCATAAGACGATTTTTACGTGCAGCTAGTGCAACTGAATAAGCTGGATTTTCCTTTTTCATTAACATGTGACAAAAATCTAATGTGATCCCAACGTTTGGGAGACCTACTTCTTCCACGAGTAAAAGAGATAGACCAATATCCCCTACAAGAGAGAACGATCTTGGCTCGTAAGGCTTGTATTCAAAGCTTATATTCACTTCTGGATATTCCGAAGCTACTTCTTTTAAAGCTGACACCGTTTGATTCCAAGCATCCTCATAATCCAGCTGAAAAGAATAATCAAATCCATCATTTGCAAGCCAAATCGTTGTCGTTGTTCCACCAAGCTGCTGACACACTTCAACTGCTTCTTTTGTAGTATTAATTGCTTTCCTTCTTATTCCCTCATCACTATTTGTGAATTCTCCATTTAAGTAAGTATCATCAAATCGTAAAGCAATACCGCTTACTTCAAGTCCCGATCTGGAAATTGCCTCTTGAATTTCATCAAGGGTATTCGTTTTGAAGTGCTCAGGATAATTTAACTCGACATGTGTTAGCCCATTAACAGTAGACATTCTGTTTATAAGATCGACTGTTGTTAGCTGTTTATCCTGTGGAAAGAACAAACCTTTTTGTGCTTTAAATGAATTCAAGCGTGTAGAAAAAATCATATTTTTATCACCTTTCGCCTAATATTAATTTGAATTTGCCTAAACAATTCAAATTAGAATGTACTAACAGTCTATAAAGATTTTACTTTTGTGTAAACAAAAATAAATTATAATACCAAAAATATTTTATTTACCTTTAAAACCGCCAAAATATTTTACTTTTGTAATTTAAAAAGTAATTTTAGTAGGTTTTCAATTTTCAAAAACGGTGTTATGATTAACTCAGATAATCTATACAAAGGAGTTAATAGGTGAATGGAGTATAAGCCGCTATCAGGGAAAGAGTGTATCTTATTTGCACGAAGTATCTCCCCCTCTCTCGGTAATAAAGAGAGACGAGTTACACAATTTATTAGCAACAACTACGAGGAATTAGCCAAAAGTACAATTAGTGAGGTTGCTCTACATCTGAATGTAAGTGAGGCTACAATTACAAAAGTATGTAAAAAGTTAAAATGTAAAGGCTTTTACGAGTTAAAAAGAGCTATAGAGTTATACGTTAATGGTCAAAAGGAAGACGAGCAGAATGATTTAGAATCTGAATTTACTTTAGAGGATTCAAATGAAGTTATTCTTGAAAAGGTTTTTATCAATGCAATAGTCGCTATACAGGACACATTGGATATTGTAGATTATAAAGCGTTTAACAAGGTTGTGGAGATTTTCCGTAACAAATCCGAGGACAATCAAATCTTTTTAGTCGGAAATGGTGGTTCCGCTATACTTTGTGAGGACTTCCAGCATAAATTGCTTAAGATTGGAATATTTGCTCATGTTTATAAAGACACACATATGCAATTTATGTTTACCTCTCTTATACAAGAAGGGGATATTGTATTGGGAATTTCACACACGGGAGCAACAAAAAACATTGTCCAAATCCTAAAAATGGCTCAACTTAAAGGTGCACGTACAATTAGTCTCACCAATTATATGAATAGTCCGATAACTGAAGTTTCCGAGGTGAGTCTAGTTTCTACTGCAAAAAATCATCCGATAACTGGTGAAAACGCAGCTGCCCGAATTGTGCAGCTTAGTATTTTAGATGCCTTATATACGAGCCTTGCCTTGAAGGATTCAGGCGAGTCATACAAGAAATTAATGCTAACAAGTGAAGCAGTTAAACATTATCGTGAATAATAGAGAGGAAGATATGATGAGAAACCAACAAGTGGCTGTTATTGGTAGCCTTAACTATGACTTATTGCTAAAGCAGGAGCGCTTACCGAAAAAAGGCGAGACGTTCACAGCAGATGACTTATTTCAAGGGCCTGGAGGTAAAGGAGCAAATCAGGCTGCACAATGCGCAAAATTAGGATTATCAACATCCATGATCGGTAAAGTTGGTGAAGATAGATTTGGTGAGGCATTAATCGGTTCTTTGCAAGCTTATGGTGTAAATGTTGATTATGTAGGGAAAAAGGGTACAACTGGAATGGGAATTGTGAATGTTCTTCCTGATGGAGACTACCACAGTACGTTGCTGCGAGGAGCAAATTATCTTATTACAAAAGACGATA
Source organism: Bacillus sp. (in: firmicutes) (assembly GCA_031180405.1). Taxonomy (GTDB): domain Bacteria; phylum Bacillota; class Bacilli; order Bacillales; family Bacillaceae; genus Metabacillus. The sequence continues at coordinate 4,024 of JAPSLU010000319.1, forward strand.
TTGATCAATGTCTAGAAATCATCTCTGCTTGTCAATTTATTTTGCTACAACAAGAGGTTCCACCTTCTATTATAGATTATGTACTTGAAAAAACACGAGATTTTGAATGTTCGATTGTTCTAAATAATGCTCCTGCCCGTGTAATAAGTGAGACAAGCCTTGCTTCTATTGATTTTCTTGTTGTTAATGAAACAGAAGCTGAGCTTATGAGCAATTGTAAAGTCCACTCAATTGAATCTGCCCACGAAGTAGCTCAAATGCTAGTTAAGAAAGTAAAGAACACCGTTATCTTAACATTAGGGGCATTAGGTGTAGTTGTTGCGACAAAAGAAGAATCTTTTTATACACCTGCTAAAAAAGTAGAAGCTGTTGATGCAACAGGAGCAGGAGATTCATTTATCGGCGCATTTGTGTTCGGTTTAATAGAAGGCTACTCTTTGCAAAAAGCTACAGTAATAGCTACCTTGGCAAGCTCTATCACAGTATCAAAAGCTGGAGGAAGTGAATCTTTTCCAACATTAAGCGAGTTACAGGCACTGACGGTATTGAAATAATTTTTATGAAGAAAGAAGGCGTGCATCAAATGAGCACGCCTTTCTTTTCATTACTTCATATTAATTTGAAACAGTCTTTCTTCTCTTTACGAAGTATAAAACTCCTCCAGCTAGAACGAACATGAATCCTGCAAGAATGATGTTAAAGTTGTCCGTTGCTGTATTCGGAAGTACATGATCAGCTTGAGATGGAGTCGAAGTTGAATTTGGTTCGCCGTCGAATACAGCATACGTACTGAAGTGATCAGTATATGCT
>JAPSLU010000320.1 GCA_031180405.1 Bacillus sp. (in: firmicutes)
TTGGTATCTTCAAGATTTGTCCTTCGTAAATTTCATTACCATTGAAACCATTATATTGTCTAATAATATCTTCACCTGAGCGATTATTGTAATATTTAATGGCAATGCTGAATAGCGTTTCTCCAGCTCCTACTTTATGTGTTTTGATTTCTTTATACTGGACCGGGGCATTCTGCTCTTTACTATCCATCGTTTTGGAAGATTCATTTGTAGATTGTGTGGTCGCTACTTCTGAAACATCTTGTTTATTAGTTACATCTTCTTCATTCATTGAATTTTCTATTGGTTCAGTTTGCTCATCTGCCTCGTTCCCACTCGTACTGTTTTCTTTCTCTATGTCGGGACTATTTGCTTCATTTTCATCTAGTGATTGATTAGTGGCGTCAGAATCGATATCTGCACTTTGACCGTATGAGATATAGACCCTATCTTCTCCAATTATTGTTTCTTCATTATTCTTTTGCTCTTTTTTCTCCCCGTAATAAAGATTTATAGACAAAATAAACACAGGAAGCAAGATAAAAAACAAGGCCAATATACTAATAACAGGGTGCTTCATTTTCACCTTTGTATTTTTGTCCTTCCCTTTATGAAGCTCACTTCGTGGTGGGTATATTCCATGTTCTGTTTTATATTCATCAATCATTTTTGTTCTTAAACCTTCAGCCTGATCTGACCTCTTATCTAAATCACTCATTATTCCCCTTCACCTCTCGTACATATTGAACCCTAATTTGAATCGCAAATACTAAATCAATCAAAAAATGAGCTAAAATTGTTGTATAGAGGTTTTCTGTGATCTCATATACAACACCTAATAAGAAGCTAATTGACACAACCATGAAAAATAAGAGCCATTTTGAAAGATATCGAAAATGCAATATAGCAAATACTAAGCTCGCAATCCATATTCCGAAATGGGATTGAATAATCCCTCTAAACAAGATTTCTTCTGAGAATGCAATTAAGGCTGTTAGGATAAAAATATGAGGAATGGACCTTTTTGCAAATATTTTTTCATTAATACCACCATCATCAACTAGATCTTTTGGTGCAAATTTAAATATGATAAAATCTACAATAATAACAAGTAAAGCAGTAGAAATCCCGTAGAGAATAAATTGTTTATTACGTATATGATAAAGTTCTAAGTACTCCTGCATATTCTCAAATAAAAATATTCCTATGACCAATGAAATGCCTAATAGTATAAATTGGGTGAAATATAAATTTTGGACAATCTGCCTATCTGTTAATTGTTTTATTAATTCATTTTGTTTCTTAAACAAATTTTAATCACTCGCCTTGCCAAAAATCATGTTTAATTCTTCTAACCAATTCATCTCTAGTGCATTTTCATTATTTTTCGGTTCTTCTTTAAACTTATCAATATTGATCCCACACGCATCACAGCAATTCTGAATAGAGTCATCATAGTTTTCATCAAAATACGATAATAGTTTTTTTCGTCTACACCCGGTTGTAGATAACCATTTATACATTTCACTTAATTTCTGACGTTTAACTGCGATCCTTTTTTCTATTTCTCCCCAAATAGATGCAATCATTTCATCTGTATTAGCCGAAAGCGGCAAAAGTTTTTGATAAGCATTTTCTACATATCTCCATTGGGTTTCTGTTATTCCACACCATTGCTGAATCTGCTCAAAAGAAGGAAAGTCTTGATTTCTTATAAAGTATATTGTCTTGTGTAAGTCCTCATATGAGGGAAACTCCAATTCAACTAAGGATTTAGGAATATCATAATCTCCATCTGAAACTAAAGTTATCGCCATACTATCCCGACCATCACGACCTGCTCTTCCTATTTCCTGCATATAGGACTCAATCTGAGATGGAAAATGAAAATGAATAACATAACGAATATTTTGTTTATTAATACCCATTCCAAACGCGTTTGTACAGCATACAATGTTTAATTGATCATATATATATTGCTGTTGGATTAATATTCGCTGCTCTTGTTCCATACCACCATGATAATATGCAACCTTATCAATTCCTGAATCAATGAGAATTTGGGCAATCTTTTCTGTCCACACTCGACTCGAGCAATAGATTAACCCAGGACCCTTTAACGTTCGAACTAGTTCTTGAATTCGATCTATTTTCTCGTCAATTGAGCCATGCTTTTCTATCGAGATTGCGATGTTAGGACGATTAATAGAGAAGATAAACTTTTTAACATTCCTATTCAATCGCAGAATATTTTCGACATCGAGTAATACATCCTTTGTTGCCGTTGCAGTTAGTGCTAGGCAAGGAGGGTTGCTAAGCTTCTCCCTTATCTCACCTAATTTAGAATAATCCGGTCTAAAATCATGACCCCACTGAGAAATACAATGTGCCTCATCAACAACAAATAATGAAACTCCCACATCTTTCAATGCCTGAATAACATAATCAAATTGAAGGATTTCAGGTGATACATAAATATACCGAAACATTTTTAATTGCTTAATAATTTGTTTTCTTTTATGAACTGGAATTGCACTATTCAATGCAACGACCTGTTTCTCTCCTCGTCGCCTTATTTGTTCAACTTGATCCTCCATTAATGAGAGTAGTGGTGAAATGATGAGTATAGGCCCATTTAATACGTAACCCGGCAATTGATAGCAAAGCGATTTCCCTCCACCTGTAGGAAGCATCGCTATCACATCATTTCCTTGTAGAACTGATTCAATAATTTCAAGTTGACCAATACGAAATTGCTTAAGGTTAAAGTTGCTATTTAATATTTGTTCCAGTTGCTGGTTCATTCTGCCCTCCCACTTAGAGCATACGCAAGTCTAATTTGAAAATAGCTGTATCTATTATCTAAAAACTCTCGTACCTTTCTTAATTGATGTGTCTGAAGTTTTTCAATCGCTACCATTATTTCTTGAAAGTCATTTTCCTGTAAAAACATTGATGGAGAATAGTGGTGATCATGTAAAGTAAGTTCAACGATATGATCCTCTATTGTACTTTCCTTTAATCTTCGTATGTTCGCAATCTCAGAAATGTTTTTCCCCTGTAAAACATAAGATCTTGTTATTTTTGTTGATGTAGTCAATGCATCTGAATGAAATTTATCTCTTATCATTTGGGTGAATAGTTCGTATTCATTACTTTGCTTTTGTTGTAGTTGAATCATGTTATGGATAACATTCCAAAACAACAAAAACGTATAGGTTGGATCCTCATCATGCTTATATGCAATTTGCTCAAAAGTTAGCCCAATTTTTATAGATGATGTTAATCTTTGCACAAATATTGTAGCACCCTTTGTTGTTTGTAATAGCAAAGCTTGTCTAAGTTCATGATATAAACGATTATTCAATTCAGATTTTGTGAGATTTATTTGCTTTAAGAAACATTTTACCCATTGTAGTTCTTCTTGATTTTTAGTAATAGGTAAATATCCTTTTCTTCCATAGGATAAATTTGACATTACTTGAATGAGTAGAGAAAGCCTTCTCCAAAAAACTTTCCCAGCATCTCCATATTTCCACCCATTTAAATCATTTGGAATTGGTCTTTCTGCCAAATTTTTCAGTAAAAACTCTTTTCCTTTTGAATTTATGAAACACTGGTTATCGGGTAATATGTCTATAAGTTCATTTTTATTTAGTTTTTCCCATGCAGCATCAGTTTGTTGTCTAGAAAGTTTCGGAAACAACCCAAACATATGAGTCAAATTAAAAAGTTTCCCATCTTGAATTGTTTGTGAAGATTTTTTCCCATTAAGTAAATGATAAATAGCGGAGACAGTTCTTTCTCCATTAATTTGGTCTAAACAATAAAGCAATACTGTATGAAAATAATCTAGCTTCATTATACCACCCTACAAAGTTTGACAATATTCGATTCCATTCTATTTTAACAAATTTATGGACATAGGTTTACCAAAATTACTCGATCCCTATTTCATTTTCGACTTATTTTGTCAAAAAGATGTAGAAATCAAGGTGTGAAAAGGATTCTCAGTAGAGTTTTTTATTGAAAAGTCGAAAAATCCGATTTACAATACTAGATAGGGCAAAGAGAGAATGATGTTTTTTCAAAAGGAAATCACTCATTTAATCATTTCTACCATATAATATAAATATGGTATGATTTTTTCAGGAGGTTTGTGTAATGGCAAAATATACGATAGTTGATAAGGATACATGCATTGCATGTGGTGCTTGTGGGGCTGCTGCACCAGATATTTATGATTATGATGATGAAGGTATTGCATTTGTTACCTTAGACGATAATCAAGGCATTGTAGAAGTACCTGAAGTTCTTGAAGAAGATATGATGGATGCTTTTGAAGGTTGTCCAACCGATTCCATTAAAATTTCAGACGAGAAATTTGATGGAGATGCTTTAAAATTTGAATAGTAATTGGTAAGAGATGACTTATTTAGGATCGATCCCACAATCATAAATATACTTTTTTAAAAAAGATAAAGTCTATTTAGATGCTGAACGTGGGATCGGTTCCTTATTAGATCATCTTTTTTCATTCGTTTAAAATGATCTCCATATTCTTCACAAATTTTTTTTGCTATATTATTTTTTACTAATAACCAATACCTGTTGAGGGTGTATTGTTTCATTTGTCATATCATTTATCTTTTTAATAGCTTCCGGACTTGTGCTAAATTCTGCTGCGATTGATTGTATTGTATCACCAGGCTTTACAACATAATTTTTACTATTATTTAGAAAGACAGTGAGCTCTTGATTCGGATAGATAACATTACCGTTAAGATGGTTCCATTTTTTTAATGATGCAATAGGTACATTAAATGTA
>JAPSLU010000321.1 GCA_031180405.1 Bacillus sp. (in: firmicutes)
GTAATATATGAAAGCTCCCATTACCAAGGAACAAGAGGACTTAGTGCATGACTATATTGTTAATGAATACTTACTTCATATTCTTGAAGAGGATCTTGTGATAATAAACAATGCAAACTTCAAACTCAAAGAACCATATATTAAGTTAGTTGAAAGTGTTCTTAGGATAATAAGAATAAAGATAAGGGATATGAAAACAGAGATGAAGAAACAAGAAATGAAAGTATTTGGTCCTGTTAGGGATGATATTATGTTGCAGTATGATTACTATGTACGAGGTTATCATGCTTTTTCGAGGTATTGGGATGCTGCTCTTAAGATGCATGGAACTAAGTTATTAGATTTTTATTTTAAAAAGAAATAGCCCTCACTTTTTCACGGTGAGGGCTTTTATTATTATTTGACTCTTAATTTTTGACCAACATAAATCTTATTAATGTCTTTTAAGTTGTTCCAAGACTTAATTTGTGATTGAGTGGATCCATATTTTTTAGCTAATCCCGAGACGGTATCACCTGATTTTACAGTATGATATTTTGTTGAATCTTCTACTTGTTCATTAACCTTAAGTACTTGTCCAACATAGATTTTATTAGCATCCTTAATATTATTTAATTCTTGAAGTTTTTTAACAGTTGTATTGTATTTCGATGCTATCTCACTTAACGTATCACCAGACTTAACTTTATAAGTGCTTGTTTTAGATGATGGCTTAGTAACAACTTCAGTCTTAACTACTGTTTTTGGTGCATCCACAGTCTTTACTGAACCAATAAACCATTCTAATGTCTTTGAACCATTTAACCTATTAAGGTCAATAAAACTTGGGTACCAAGAAACCTTCCCCTTTTCAGTATATTGCCAAAGGCAACAAGGAAAGTCCGGTTTTTTATTGGCTGTTCCGTCATTTGTGCCGTATCGTGGAATCCAAAGGAAGTCTGATTTTACATTATTTAATCCATAAGACTTATACAAATGATGTGAAACATAAAAACCTGTTTTATATCCTGCACCTTTACATACATCAATAAATGCCTGTGAAGCTTCAGCAACATCTTTTGTACCACATGATTCAATTGTGTCATTTTCGGTATCTAATACTAGGAACTTTGCTTCTTTATCAATTCGATTTAAAAAATCTCTAGCTTCAATTTTTGCATCTTCAATTGAAACAAATCTTCCATAAGCATAGTGACCAAAAGGAATTCCATACTTTTTGCAATTGGCCACATGGCTTTTATATTCTCGATCTAGTGTTGATGAGCCATATTGTACACGAATTATAAATAATGCAACCTCTTCAGCAGCCTTTTTCCAGTCAATTTTATTCGAAGGTTGATGGTGTGATATATCGACAATCAATGATTTAGACATTTTTATCCTCTCCTTGTTGATTACTATTTTTTCTCATTTCAGCTCTATTTATTTTCGATTCTAATTCTTCTTTAACCCAGTTTGTTATTGCTGTAAGTAACCATTCAGGAAACCAAGTACCCCATCCTGCTCGAATTGCATTAGCAGTCATTGATTGGATGATATGATATAAAACGCCTGTTCCAAGTACACCAAAAATTAAGCCTTTTGTTCCAAAGAACATATCTAAAAAATGCCCACCTGCAGGTAAGAGTAAAATAAAAAAAGTACGGAAGATTCCATCAATCCCGTACTTACTTGCATAAGTTGTATCTTTCTTTGAAGCTCTGATACCTGTAATCCAGTCCATTAATACAAAAAATACGAGGGCAATCATAAGATATTTCACTACATCTCCACCACCATACATAAATTCAAAAACTGGAACAAAGATTGCCCCCCATAATAAAGCTAAAGTTTTATCTGTTGAAGTTAACCATTTTTCCATTTTAATCATCCTTTCAAGGCAAAATAAAAAGAACCCTATTTATTAGGATTCTCGATAATTAATGTATTTCCAATTTGAGTATTTCTACTTAGTGTTTTCCAATCATCTGCTTTTGCTACAAGAGGATAGACAACTATCAACATCATTACTAAAATTAGTATCCTTTTCATGCCTACCCTCCTTAGTGTAAATTTGTTATTTATAAGTATATTTTACTATTTCCCGAAATTCAAATCTACTAAATTATTACTAAACAACTGTGCCTTTTCTACTCTGTATAAATAGTCCCCAAATAACAGTAGCGCTAATTTGTGCTAATTCATCAACAGGTCTAATTTCAATTTCTGCAAACCTATTACGTTGAACTCTTCCTTCACTATCTTTAGCAAGATAAGGCAATAAATCAATGTTTTCTCCTTCTAATGCATCAAAAGGAATTATTGTTCCGTCAACCTTAATTTCTAGTTTTGAAGGTAATGTGTCATGTTCATAAATACCATACTCTTGCTCATGTGTATGAGGAGGAATATCTATCGCTGGAATAGTAACTGAAAAATTATGCGTGTGTTCAGGGATATTTATTGCTGGTATCGTAACTGAAAATCCATGAGTGTGTGGTTCTATGTTAATCCCTGGAATAGTAATATTAACTTGATGAGTATGATCCCCACTAGATGTATCAGTGTATAAATCCATATTCCCACCACGAGCTGCTATACTAACAGCACCAGAACCATCCAAGGCTGCTGTTGCTGAAAAAATACTTAAATCTTCATCTGAAGGTGGAGTTTCTCCTCCATATCTAAACATTCTATGCCTATGGTCTCCTCCTGCAGCTGTTGATGTTGCTTCAATCGTACTATCTTTTGTATACGCTCCACCAGCAGAAGTGGTTTTTGCTTCTACTTGGCTTTCTCGTACATACGCCCCACCACCTTCAGTGCTCTTAGATTCAACTTGACTTTCTTTAATATAAGCTCCCCCAGCTTTCATTCCTCTTGTATACCCTCTAAAATTATCAGTTTCATATGTGAGCTCCATATAATTAATATTCACTGCTTCTTCTGGGATACGAACTCTAAATTTTATTGGATGTTCTGGGTCAGCATTATCTACTCTGTCAGAATTCAAAATGTTTGTTGCACCCTGAGCAACTAAATCATTTATCTGTTGCCTACGTTCTAAGTCACTTTGTGTAGTACTTAAATCTTCGGTTATATTTCCGATTTCCAATTGAACATCCCACGGACTTCCTTTTATATCAGGTTTTGATTCCTTCATGATACGAAGGTCTGTTTCTGGAAAACCATCTATTTGAAGCCTAACTACTTTACCTTCTTTTAGCTTATCAATTGGTGTTTTTGTTATTGTTGACACGTCAGCTGCAGTGACGGACCATGTTACAATTGGCTCTTTCCATTTTTTCAATAACGCCAGTGCATTTGCTTTTAATGTAGATGGATTTTTAATTGTTCTATCCACCCATACTGTTTCAAATACTTCATTTTCAGCAACAGATTGAGCATCTTCAATATAAGGAATTTTATTATTAACAGATTCAATTGTTAATTGATTTACACCTTCACCATATCCAAGTGGATAAATACGGTTGTACATAGACATTGGATTTTCTTCAAGTTCAAAACCAACTAAATTATGTTTTTCGCGAATTCTGCATGTTGGCTCCATTTCAGGTTTTACCAAGTTAAGAGTCCAAGGATACGATGTTGTATCCCACGTCCATCTATATTGCTCATCAAATGGTTTAGGGACACTAAAAATAGCTGATAATAGGTTTTCATTTTCCCAGTTATAAGAAAACCTTCTTGAAATTTCAACCGTACCAATCTTCCAATGTTTTTCTTTTTGTCGATCCAATAAGTACTGTAAAACTTCCTTTGTATAGTAATTTGTTAACTGATGATATTTGAATAAAGTACTATTTAATAAAGTTGCTAGAACATGTTCACATTGAAAATTAACTTCCTGAGTGGACTCGTTTTTTAATGTTTTTTTAGGGATGATACGGAATAACCCTATATACTCATTTCCATCTGATATTTCCACATACTTTAGAAGTTCCACCTTTTTAACTTTCGGGTCATTTAAAGGCAAAGAAAAAGATGCCGACCATATTTGGTTCGACACCTTTTCATAACCTATCGCATATGCATTTTCAAGGATTGCAGTTACATTTCGTTGTAAATCTAATACTTTTATCAAGGTTATATCACCTCAAAAAAAAGCCACCACATAGGGTGACTTTCTTCAATTTAGTTCTACTTTTCTTCAAAGTTACTACTTTTAATCAATGAGTATAATACAATTTCCGAAATTAATTTTTGTCCATTTTCATTTGGATGAACAACATCATTGTTGTATTTATCTATATCTGAATTTTCCACTACGTTTTTATAATATTGATATAAATCTATATAACCAATTTCATTATCTTCCGCCAATTTTTTAACAATTGGATTATAATCCTCTTCCAAACGTTCATTAGTTTCATCACTTTCAGTTACATTCGATGTACGAAGGATAATTTGTGCATTAGTCTTTTTCTTTATATCTTCAATCACTTTTTTATATGTTTCTTCAAAAACTGAATTCTCTAAGTCTAAACGAACATCATTTAAACCTGAATTAATTACTACTAAGTCAGGATCATGTGAGATTACAGATGCTTCTAATCTTTTTGCCATTTCTTTTATAGAATCTCCCGAATGACCAGCATTAATTATTTCAATATTTGAACCATATATTTTTTCTAAGTGTTGCTTGATAATCCCAACATGAACAGGTTTGCCGTTGGTTTGAAAATTTTGTTCAGTAGTCGAATCTCCAAGAAAAACTATTGTTGCTTTTTCA
>JAPSLU010000322.1 GCA_031180405.1 Bacillus sp. (in: firmicutes)
TACCTCATGAGTATATCCGTTTTCATCTGTTGCTACTAATTTATCATACTTATTTGTTATCTTTTTATTATTACCAACTGCCATTGCTCCAACAATTGCACCTGCCCCACCTGTTAGGGCTCCACCCACTAGAGCTCCTGCAACTTTTTTAGAAGCAGATTTACCAATATGTGTTTCATGGTATTCAGAACAAGAAATTATTTTGACTTTATGTTTTCGATTAATCAATGCAAATCCATCTTTAGTTTTTCCAATTGAAAAATGCTTTGTAAAAATATGATTTGCTCCTACAACTACTTCACACATAATTTTGTCGGTTAAAGATCGACTTCTAATTGTTGATTGATCTCATCTTTTGCATTTTTAATATTGGCTTTTAAATTTTCTAAAAACCCCATTCCTTCACTCTCCTAATTCTGTTTGAGGTTATCAATTATTATGATTAATTATAAATTATATATAGGAAAATGTAACCATTAAAAACACATGGACGGTTCTTGTGTTCCCTACGGTTAGCAAAAAGAAAAAGACAAGAAAACCGTCATCTTGTCTCGTGTATATTTATTTTTCATTCAATTTCATTGCTTCTTGAATTAGTGAAGTGAAGGCTTCAGGTTGAACTTCTTCCACCTTTTTTAGTCTAATGTATCTCAATGCTTTTCCTGTACCCTGTAATAACTTATTAACATCTTTTTCCTGAAGTACATTACCTCTATGAAAACCAAGGTTAATATGTTTTTTGGCAGGTTGAATATAACATACTAATCCATTATAAGAATAATTAGGCATAGACCATTTAAATTCTTCTTTAAGTTCTGGCGAGGAATTTAGAATAATGTTTCTTATAGTAACGGCTATGTTTTGAATATCATTAGGTAATTGCAAAATGAACTGATTAACTTCTTCGATTTCTCTTGCTTTATCAACCATAAATTATCTCCTTTTACATATGGCATATAATAATACTATACAAGTAGCTGAAACTATCACATGTCTTGTAGTTCTATTTTTTATTAATTAACCTTTTACTTGAAAAAACAAATGGAGATACCAGTATTCAAATTTCCGTTTAAGTACTTGTTTTTGAATAATTTTTTTACATTTCAGCTACATTTTTTACACGTTCTAAAAATTTAATTACTACTTTTTCAGTGGCAAACAATAAAAATAATGTCACAAACCACTTTAAGGGGCGATTGGTCACTGTATATGTAAAAGAAGTCTTATTATCATTAATTTTATTCAATTCATATAAAGCCGTTATTTCAAACATATTAGCAAGTGTAAAACCTACATTTAGCTTTTTCTTATTCTGTGTATTTGAATATTCTAAAGTTTCTACATCATACTCTTCTATGCGTTTTCCTTCTTTATATTTTTGACGATATATACTTCCAACCATTTCTTCGGTTATTTTGATTGGCTTATGTTCAACTACCTGAGGCATGATTTTTTGCAAATTCTCAGGAGTACTGTCGAAGAGTACCCAAACTTGTTCTATTGGAGCGTTTATCTCTATATCTTTTGTCCATTGTTTCATTTGAAAGCACCTCTATCAATTTCTTTCCGTCTGGATTTCAATTCTTCTATTAAAAAAATCTCCACTTCTAATAAGTTTAATCCCTATGTACCTTCTTTAAGGAAACTCTTATTCAAATAGGACATTTCCCTTAGCTAATCATTATTCCGTGAACGACGATCATAATCACGTTCAATTCCTTCTTTCCAGCTTCGGTCAATTTTCTTCCCACTACGGAGTTTTACTACGGCCTCGCTTAAAGACTCATAATTTAATTTTGTTCCAATGTTGTCAGCATGGTAGTCAACTGCAAAGTCCTCATCGATTCCAAACTGTGCAGCTGTTTCAACGGCATCAATATTCGCCCCAAGAAACATGAAGTCCCAGCCATATTTCTCTTTTTGATGTTCGATCATGTTCTTTATTTTTTCAGGGGTATATTCACGACTGGCATTTTCCATTCCATCCGTTGTGATGACAAACAGGACCTTTTCTGCTCGTTCATCCTCATTTGTGTATTTTTGTACATTTACGATTTTTTGAATAGAAAAGCCGATTGCATCCAATAATGCAGTCGTCCCACCTACCTCATAATCCGCTTCGGTAATTGGAGATATCCCTCTTATATTGATGCGATCATGTACTATTTCAGAATGATGGTTGAATAATACAGTTGTAACAAAAGCTTCTCCCTCAGCTTTTTTTTGCTTGTTTAGCATTGAATTAAAGCCACCGATTGTATCCGTTTCAAGCCCTGCCATTGAACCACTTCTGTCTAAAATAAACACGATTTCTGTTACATTCATATTCATCCTTGTCATCCTCCACTCATTTATTTACATATGAAGAATAACAAGATTTCAAAAAGAAAGGGTCGCTTTAGAAGCGACATTTTAAGCACCTAGTAAAGGTTGATCAAAAGCAAATAGGGCTTCATTGATTTCGTGAATATTATACTTGCCCTGCTGGATAAAAAATTCAATGATTACATCAAATTTACTACTACGTGACAACGTATATCCTGCAGCAGACAGCAAGTCGTTAGTTTCGTTTTCATCTAGTTTTAAAGCAATGGCAAAGGCAATGGCTGTTTTCTTTTTAGGTGAGTAATCCGCTGTTGTTCTAATTTTTGAAAACAAACGACGATCAATATTTGCCCTTTTATAGGTTTCAACATCCGTCATCCCTTTTTCATCAATCAGCCGAAGCAGACGTTCCGTAAATGACTCATCAAGTTCCTCTACCAGATGAACTAAACTACTTTCGAGTATACTCTCACTCTGTTTTTCAAAGAAATCATCGAGTATTTCCTCTGACTCTTGCATTTGTTCGATTATAAATCGGTCATATCGGCAATACAATTTGTTCTCTATTTCCATTTCCTCAACATAGTGCTCATCAATATATTCATTGATAGATTGATATAGCTTTTGACTTACACCAAATGAAGCTTTATCAAATACTACTAGATAAACAAGAATGTCATGGTGCAATAAATATGTACTAATGGTGGAAACGGCAATTTGTAACGCCTCTTCTCTGGGGTATCCATAGATACCAGTTGATATGAGTGGAAAGGCAATTGACTTACATTGGTATTTTTTAGCTAGCTCTAGAGAATGATTATATGAATTCTTCAACAGTTCTGCTTCCTGATGAGAACCACCCTTCCAAATTGGCCCTGGAGTATGAATAATATATTTTGCAGGCAACTTAAATCCATTTGTTATGACAGCTTCTCCAACTGGACATCCACCTACTTCATTACACGCATCCTTCAGTTCCTTCACACCGGCAGCTTGAAAAATAGCACCGCAAACACCTCCGCCCATTGTTAATTCGGTATTTGCTGCATTTACAATCGCATCAACCTTCATCTTTGTAAGATCATGGCGAACAATTTCCAATGGCATGTATTTAGTCTCCCTTCCCAAACAGATGTCACTTTCTCTTTTCAAAAAGATAGTGTCCCTGTACTTTTAAAAGATTTCTAAGGAACTAAAAATAGAATCAGAATTTAAAATCCCTGATTCCTAATAAACGACTTACGCTTTTTTTACAAATAGTTCTAACAGCTCCTTGGCACTATGTACTTCTTTATCGGGTTTATAGACAGTATCAGCGGGTAAATCTTTCTTACGATGATTCATCCAAACCGCCTTCCAGCCTGCTTGTTTTGCTCCGATAATATCTTTTTCAAAATTATCTCCGATATATACCGTTTTGGTTTGGTCAAGGCCCATTTTCTCTTCAATAAATTCAAACACTTCTCTTTTCGGTTTTGCGTGACCAATTGTTCCGGAAATAAACGTGTTTTCTGTAGGAATCCAACGATTAAGACCAAGCTGCTTAATTTTCATTGCTTGATGTTTTTCCTCACCATTGGTTAGAATCCCAAGTTGTTTTCCTTCTTGAGAAAGTATATTTAGTAGTTCTTCCACTTCCGGAAACAAGGTAATGTTTTTTTGTTCGGCTACATACGTTTCATGAAAAATAACCGCTTTTTCCGTATCTATAGGAATGTTAAAGTCCTTACAGGCAGCGATCATTCGTCCGGTCTGCCATTCAAATTGTGAAATTTCACCCGCTTCACTTTTATCAAATAATATCTCGCTATACTTTCGGCTCGATTTATATAATTGATCAATTTCCTCGTGTGAAAATGGCTCTTGAAACAACTTCCTCACAGTTTTATGAAAGGATTGTGCTTGATCATACAGTGTATCATCGACATCAAAAATTATCGTATCCATCCATAGCCCTCCTCATACTATTAGGATACCACTTATGTATGCTTGACTCACTAGCAAAAGCATAATTATTTACCGTATAACTCTTGTTCATTTCTATTAATCCTCATGGCTATGAAGCGATAATGTAGGGGATTTATATGAATCTTCTAGGCGATTAAATAAAATCTACATAGTTTCACGAGTATAGCCCCTTCCTAAAATTATTGAAGTTCAATTAATGGAATATGGAAAAAACACTAATACTAATGGTATTAGTGCCCAAGATCTATTTTATAAAAACAACCAGATTGTTGAGAAGTGTGTAAGTTCAATTTAACGCTCCCATACTCCTAATATCAACTTTTGTCTCTACTTCAAATTTAACATGTGGATACAACCCCTCCCACTTCTTAGCACTATTTGAATCATTCCATTGCATTGATCTGTAGCGTATTCCGAAGCCGAAAGGATCGACATC
>JAPSLU010000323.1 GCA_031180405.1 Bacillus sp. (in: firmicutes)
ATATCTGGTTATATAACCCTAGTAATGGTATGAATGTACAGCTTACAACAGGTTTAGGGGAATCATTTTCGGTTCCTTATTGGTCACCTGACAGTAGCAGAATCGCTTTTGTCGGAAAAGATGGCATACTCTATGTCGTTCAAGTAGTTGAGGGTGCAGTTGCCCGTATTGATCATTTCGAAGATGGTTTAGGAGTTTATTTACATTGGTCACCTGATAGTAAAAAAATCGTGTATTCGAAGCAAGATGACATTATTTTGTACAATGTTATTACACATAAAGCTGAGAGAATAAATCAGCCAAGTGCAACAGATGTCCATTGGTTTCCGAGCGGTGTTGAACTACTTTTTCAAGCTCCAGATGCATCAGGAATCAGTCAGCTTTTCCGAATTCGAACGGATGGAACAGGTAAGCGGCAAATTACTGAAAATACAGCGGGATCACTTAATTATGTTCGACTTTCTCCGGATGGATCGTATGCATTGTATACAACTCCTGGTGTAAGTATCTCGATTATTTTTACTATAGAAATGTCAACTGGTAACGTATATGAAGTGAGCGGAGGACCGCTTGGGAAAAATTATTTTCCAGTATGGTCTCCTGATTCATCGACAATTGCTTATAGTGCGACGGCATATGAAGACATTGGATATTTTTCACTGATTAGAACAACGGGAAGAAAAGGAGAAAACGATCGAACAAGGGCAATCTCGGATTGCTTTGCCACTCCTGTTACATGGTCACCAGATGGCAGAAAAATTGCGTATCTTTCGGGATGTAACTACGAGGGAGCAGCGAGTGAAATGTGGGTAATGGATGTAAACCATCCTGTTCCGATTCGATTAATTGAAGGAGTAATGATTACGGCTTTGCAATGGTCGCCTAGGGCAGTATCTCCGTTGAAAAAGACCTACACGAATACGACCTATAAAGTCAGGTTTCAATATCCTTCACATTGGCAAAGAGTAACTGACGAAAGATACGAAGGCCCGGATGGTTTTTTCCAGATTTCAGCGATTTTTTCAGATGAAACAATTAACACTGTGTGTCAGAATGAAGCCTTCCACCAACTCTTACCATACGGTACAAAACCACGCATTTTTAACACACAAATCGGAAAACAAGAAGCATGCTTTATTTTTCCTTCTGAAGACCAACCTCTTGAAATGCGCGGGCAAGCTGCTTTAATCGTTCAGTACCCTACACCGATTCAAATTGATGGAACAACTTACAATTACTTTATATTGTGGGCTGACCAGAATCATATATATGAAATAAGCACGACTCTTACTTTTCTGTTGTAGTGATAAAGGGGGATAAAGGGACAGGTACTTTGTCCCTGATTTTTTTGTGATTAAGTGCATGATGAATAGGGGGCATTATATATTAAAGTCCCTTGATATATAAGTGTATTGAATGGAAAGAGAGAGAATGCTTATATTTTGTAAAGGGTTTTAACATAGGCTTCTCATGAGGTTGGTCAAACCTGTGGGTAGCTTTTTCTATTTCTTGATAAGAGTTAAGTTAATATTTCACTTTAGTAATTTCGATAGCAGGATAAAAAATGAAGGTTCTAAAGCTTCTTCCTTTAACTAAGCGAAGAAACTTCACAACCGGGGCTAGGTAACGAACACTTTTTGTTTAATTAGTTACCGCCAAAAGCTTCTGGAATCATTGTAAAACCTTCAATCACCGTATCTTCTTCCACTTCAATCATAAGGTAACGCTTCCCATTCAATTGAACTTGTTTCACATATCTTAAATCTTGAGGACTAATAGAAATATTAGCTATTTTCGTATTGATTTTAATCGATTTTGAAGTGAACTTTGGCAAAACGCTGCTAGCTTTTAGCTCATATTTGTCATCATCAATTATTTTTTGAAAAGCTGTTTCAACCTTTTCTGTATTTACATCTTCAAGGCCACTCATCTTTAAAACCCGTGCAACATCCATGGAATCTAATTTTGGTTGTTCTTCCTCTTCATTTTCTACGATCATGCGGTTAATCTCTTCATATACATTAGAGAGAGTGGATGTATTTAATTGATCACCTGTTACATCTTTAATAATTTCCTCAAAAACGATTTTATCATCTTTTGCGGTCATCGTTTCTTCCCCATTTAACACTTCTTCAATGAATTGGTGATCAGGCTCATGCACCTTACCTGAGGAATACAATATATGATTAACATCTGCTGCGTGATCAGTAAAGCAAGGAAACAGAAACCCGCCCATTGGAGCATTGAGGTTAATGATTGGATCAACAACAAAATTGTACTTGAACTCTCTTTCTACATAGTCAAAAAGCAGTTCTTTTTTTGGCTCTTGTGTGTTATTTATGCTACATAAAATAAAGGGATGGGAGTATACAGTATCTCGTTCGCTTTCCTCGGCTTCTTCATTTCTTCGTTTCGTTGGCTTTAAATATTCCCCGCGAATAAAGGTGATAACAATATCCATTTCATATTGTCTGGTTACAAGCATCTTTCCTACGATTTGGAGCATTTGTTCCTTCCAACCATCCACATCACTGCTGAGTAATCCTTGATGCAGAATAAGCTGACTGTTATTAGCAGCTTCCCTTTGAAACTTCAACTCAAAAAGCTTCTCATCTAGTTGGCCGGCAAGTAATTTTTTGAAATTACTCATAAATAACTCTTTCTGATCATCGTCAAGCATTTCAAATGGTTGGCTTTGGTGATGATAAATATCACTTGATTCCTTCATAATATAAACATTAAAAATGTCAGAGATCTTGAGTAAATCATTATTTATTTTGAATTGTTTTCGAATAAGGGCTATATCTTTTTTGTTCATCTATTAATACACTCCTAAACTGCTCTAAATGCTCTTCTTTAGAGAACAATAAAGTATTCTCTAACCTAATTCATATATTTTAACATAATAGATATTAAGTAACTAAAGAACAATGTTATGAGTAGGTATGAATGTTCCTTTCACCAACTTTTCATTATTGAACGTTATAATCAAGAAGCATTTTTAGCTTTTAATCAAATTTGTTAAAATGATGATTAAAATGAGATTCGAGACAGGAGTGTCGTTTTTGCGGACAGTACAAAATATTATGGCATTGCTTTTGGTTGCAGGTGGTTTTTGGTATTTTTATGGAGAAACCTTTAATCAGGTTGGGATTCAAGGAGTAATTGAAGAAGTTCGTACAGATTTTACAGAGATAAAGGAAAATCCTGAAGTGATCTCTGCAGTAAATAAAATGAATAATGAAATCCAGTTATTGTTTCGTGGGCTGTTACAAAGTTTACCGGAAAGAGAAGAGGAAAACCAACAAGTTGTTGAACCTCCAAAACTAGAAGCTCCCTCTGAACAATCGTTTTCTGTTTATAATGTTGAAAATTGGCGACACTCAAGAACAGGTTGAACAGCGTGTAGGAGCTGCGAAACGAATGTCCTTAAATGAATATGGGGTTGACTGGGTTGCTTACCATGAAAATTATCAAAACTTTTTCATGGTCGCTTATGACCGACAAAATAAGGTAGTTGGTTTATATACAAATCAAGATTTACTAACGTCTACAATGGGAATCTCATTCGAAAATTCAAGGGATACGGTGCTAACGATGACAGATGAACCACTTACAAGCATTCAGAAAGGGGTTGTATCTTATCAAGTTCAAAATAATGAGGAATACGATACCTTCCTGATTGATCAAAATTATGTAACAATTTTTTATGATAAGCATGGAGACGAAACTGTTACAGCTATTCAAATTATCAGTGAGGAACTAGAAAAACAACGGGAAACATTTAATCCTGTGCCAAGTGAAGAACTGAAAGAAGGCTTTGAGTACCAGTTGTTTGACCTAACAAATGCTGCTAGAGTGACCCACGGATTATCTGTTCTTACTTAGGATGAATCGGTACGAGAAACAGCTCGAGACCATAGCCAGGATATGGCTGATAACAATTACTTTAGTCATACTAATCTAAACGGACAGTCTCCATTTGATCGGATGACAGAGGATAATATTACGTATCAAATGGCTGGAGAGAACCTTGCCACAGGTCAAATAAGCAGCATCTTTGCACATGAAGGCTTAATGAATTCACTCGGTCATCGAGAAAATATATTAAAATCAGAATTTGAAGAAATTGGAATTGGGGTAGCCTTTAGTAGGGATTCACGTCCTTATTATACTGAAAACTTTTTAACGAAATGATAAATAGGTGGTTGGATCATTCAACCACCTTAAAACCTGAGTTGTACATTACTGTAAAGGTAACTCCACCTCAATATAAGTTCTTCTATTGTTAGATTCTACTTAGATTCTTTAATAGAACCACCTTTTCTTTTAGAGTGACATTCGTGATTTGGTCAGTCTAATAGATTATTTTGATATTATGTTCTTTCCCAAATTTTTGATATTGCTCATTAGGCATTTTATCTGTTATAAGATAATCGATATCTGCTAGTTCACAGTAGGTTGTTAGCGCATAATGATCGAATTTTTGATAATCTACTAATAAATAGACTTGAGGACACTTTTTCACGGCGGAACTCTTTATTTCACTCTCAAGCGGTGAAGAGTTTGTGACACCGTTGGAGATTGAGATACCAGTTGAAGCCATAAATGCTTTATTAATATTATAAGTTTTAAAGATATCTAATCCTTTGTAGCTAATGAATGATTTTGTTTTTCGTTCAAGCATCCCTCCTGTGGAGAAGACGTTTAAATTGT
>JAPSLU010000024.1 GCA_031180405.1 Bacillus sp. (in: firmicutes)
ATTTGAATATTTATTTTTAACCATTTACCGAGAACAGCAAACAAATTATGTTCTGAAAATGTTTTTTATTAGTAAAGGTTTAATGATAAAATTTAATTAATGAAATTTGACCTGAAGGAGAAATTTAATATGATTTGTACATGTGGAGGCATTTTTGAATTTCTTCGAGTAGAGGAATATCCTTCAATACTTAGCGCACAGGAACGACTTGTTTACAATAGAGTTTGCGACGTAATATGCATGAAATGCAACCAAGTTCTCTTCAATCAGCCTATGATTTTGGAAAATCGATAAATGAAGTGCGTAAGGTAACTGATAACTATGAAGGTAACTCAAAATAAATTGAATGATATTTACTTTGAAACACAAACAGCATGTCATAGATTTCTTTTTAATTTGCCCAAACAACCTGCTGTCCTAACAAATTTATATTTAAGTTTACACAACTACATTATATTATATTGAATTCTGTATTTGTGTTTTGGTTACTTCTATTAAATGGTTTGACTTGATGTTTAATTAGATTTAAATTAATGATGGTTCTACTACGAAATGACTTCTTTTAAAATTAAGGGGATTTAATATGTATATAAGTGAAATAAAGGAAATTAAAAATTTTAGAAACCTTACGGGAACAAAGTTCTTCTTTGATAAAGAAATGAACTTCATCGTAGGAGAGAATAATATAGGCAAGACAAATGTTATGGAACTGCTAAATTCACTTTTGAATAAAGGCAAGTTTGATGAACAGGATTTTAATGATCTAACAGAACCAATTAAGGTCACATTCTCAATAGAATATTCTGACGAAGCATTAGGTTTTTTCGAGAATAATTTTGATGTTGATGATGAATTAAGGATCACAATTACGGCAGTACAAGAAACTGTAGATGACAGAATAGAATATATCCACAATTCAGCCCCTGGGACTAAAATAAACTTTAGAATGGTTAAGGCCTTAAATTTTGTCTATTACTCATCTTTAAGATCTCCAAATAGGGAAATTAATTTTATAAAAAATATAGGGACCGGTAAAGTACTGAATTATTTAATGAAAAATAGTCTGAAAAATAAGGAAATAGATGAAGTTGATTTAATAAATAAAGAAGATGTTGAACACATCGTTGAAGATTTTAATATGCAAATTGGAAAGCTCAATGGGCTATCAGGTGAAAAGATTGAGGCTTTTGTACGTGGTGATAATGATAATATAATTAACAGGTTACTAGAGATTGGAGATGATAGTGGCAGAAGTTTAGATAAGTTAGGTGATGGACTGAGGTATTCTTTCAACATCTTTTTGAACATATTAGAACTCCTGGTAAATATAAGAACAACAAAAAAAGAAGAAGACTTTGAAGGTCTGCTGCTTACATATGAAAATGGTAAGAGATATCTTCCTCTTATTTTAGCTTTGGATGAGCCGGAAATTCACCAGCATCCATACAGGCAGAGGGCGTTAATAAAAAGTTTAAAAAATATTATTTCAAATAAAAACAACGAGTTTGCAGATTTGATCAGGGAATTATTTGGGGTAGATGGATTTATAGGTCAAGTTTTCATTGTAACCCATTCACCCAATATTTTGCCGGACAATTATAAGCAGATTACGAGATTGTTCAAAAGAGATAATATGACAAGCGTTATTTGCGGTCAAAAGATTAATTTTGAGGAAAAGGTTCACAAGCATCTAGTACGGAGCTTTATATACATTAAAGAAGCTATGTTCAGTAAACATGTGATTCTCGTAGAAGGAGATACTGAATATGGAGCAATCCCTGTTTTTATTGATCGAATGAACTATGATATTGATGAAAAGGGGATAGGTGTTATTAAATTGGACGGTGCAGACAGTGTTTTGCGCTGTATGGAATTGTACAAGGCATTCCATATTAATGCTATAGCAATAATTGATAGGGATAAAGAGGGATCTTATTCTGGTAAGGATGGGATTATCTTTACCAAAGAGGAAGACTTCGAGGAAGAAGTTTTTTCACATTTTAAATTCAGGAATTATCTGAGATATCTTATACAGATAGAGCAGGTAAATAGTTTAATCAGTAAGCTCAAACGTGAATGCAGCTTCTTTGAACCTAGAGAGTTTATTGCAAATCCGTTAGGTTACAGAATCCCATTTAATGTGAGGCAAAAATTCCTCATAAATAACCGAGAAAACGAAATAAAAAGATTGCGAGATAATAAGAATGCAATAAATGGATCCCTCCTTGCAAAATACGTTAATGAAATACCTGAATCTTTTAAAAGTCTTGTTAATTCAGTTGTAGGTAGGGTGGAAGGCAATGAATAGAGTTGAAATTACCAAAAGAATTGAAGAAATTCATGGTTCCGATCAAGAACAACTGGATTTTATATTTAGTGAGGACAAGAGATTAATTGTAACAGCTCCGGCAGGTTGCGGTAAAACAAAGAGCATGATTAGTAAAATCGCTTATGAAATTGTATCAAACGATAGGATAAACTTTAAGAAGATTTTAGCCCTGACTTTCAGTATCAACGCTGCAGCTAAGATAAGGGAAGATACTCAGGAAATTCTACCTCTTTTACTCGGTAAAGAGGTGGATGTTGCAAAAAAACTTAGTGTTTCGAACTACCATAATTTTGCGATGAGGTTAATCAGAAAACATGGATATAGCATGAATGAAAATCTAGCAGAAATTGATTCATTTTTTATTGCCCCCGAAAATGCCAGAGAAATAATGAGGAAATTAACAGATGCGGAACATTCAATTCTATTAAATTATGACACTTTTTTAAAAGAAATTAACATAGAAAAGCTACAGGAGCTTGAGGAAGATTATTTTAAAATCCTGAACGAAAAATTAATTCCAAATAATATTATGACTTTTAATGGGTTGCTTCTAATTGCTGCTAGATTACTTGAAATGAAGGCCATAAGGAGTTTTTATCAGAAATACTTTTGCATGATCATTATAGATGAGTTTCAGGATACCAATTATTTATCATATCGGTTAATTACAAGTTTGATAAATGAAAATAAGATTATCCTTATGGGAGACGATATTCAAAAAATATATGGCTTTCTGGGAGCAATGCCAAATCTATTCAGTCATATGGCCGTCAGTTATAATATGAAAGGGATAGAGTTTAAAACTAATCATCGTTTTAAAGATAATAAAAGGATGGCCAAACTTGATAGCTATTTAAGAGGAATCTTTAAAAATTACGAGAAAATTGAACTCTATGAAGATAAGGCGATGGCTAACTTCAAATTCTTTAAAACTACTTCCGGTGAAGCAAAATTTATAGTCAATCATATTCTTCAGAATACAGCGAATGGAAAAAAAGTATCTGTTCTCGTAAGGGCAGGGTTTGCGGCAAACCATGTCATAAATGAATTGGAATCAAGGGGGATCCCTTATTTTAATGGCCTTTTTAGTGATCAAAATCCGGAATATGTGAGGTTTCACGACATTACACTATCGATATTCCTCGAAGAAAGTGGTGCAGGTAAAGCAGTATCTCAAAAAGTATTAAACAAAGTTCTATCAAGGCTGGAAGAACAACGAAATAGTATAATTAATAATACTGCAAATATGTACATCTATGATTCTTTATATAGGCTGTTAGAAACATTATTCCTAGGTCTTAAATACACCGGCTTAACCAAGGTAGAGAAGCATAACAAAGTATTGTTTATTTTGGCAAATGGAAGTTTAAAACACCTTCTTAATGAAATGGACGAATTAATAACTCTTACAACAATACATGGCTCAAAGGGGTTGGAATGGGATTATGTTTACCTTCCTGAGATGACATCGTATATATTTCCATCAAGTAGAAGTATCTGCAGCGATTGCGGAAGGAACGGTGGTAATACCTTATATGAAAAATCATGTGAGTTCAATTTTTTAAATCAATTTAAAACACGCTTTGAAGAAGAGCTTAGTCTTTTTTATGTAGCAGTTACAAGAGCTAAACGGGATGTTTATTTATTTGCGAACAGTGATCGAAATCGCTTTGGGCATGCCAAAAGGGCAAGTTGCCTGGTTAGGCTGCCAAATTTGGAATTACAAACGAACTTTGAAAAGACAGATACAAAAAGAGAGGTGGCCAAAACATAATAATTTTTTACAATATAAAAAACTATTGTTCCATAATCGGCTAAAGACGAATGATATGTTTTTGGAAAGTTAATGTTTCAATTGCAAAAGTCAGATGACTGTCGTTGTATCGGACTAAAAATTATGTTAAGATACTAATAAATAATTAATAATATAAAAGGGAAAACCCCAAATCTGAAACCTCATTTAATGAGCGTATTCAGTTTTGGGGTTTTTTGTTATTTAAAAAATATAAACGAGAACTATAATATGTTAAACAGAGAAATACTTCAGCAACACAACAAGCTAAACCTTCTTAACACTATATCCCTTCGCATTATGCCTTTACTTGCAGCACAGGCTGATTTTGATGGGTATATAGGGATTTCTATCGATGAAATAAAAGAAAAGGGATATATGACAAAAAGGTTAGTGCCAGCAGCAATTGATGCTTTATTAAATGTGGGATTACTTCGCCAGGACGAAGATGGAAAACTTTATAATCTCTTCTCTTATAACACTGATGTCAATAAAAAGGGTTTTTACTATATTAATTTGTTTAAAGTCTTCGATCAAGATATTTTTAAATCAATGTACAATAGTAGAATCAAGCTGTTGTTTTATATCCTTACTGCTAAAATCCCTGGTACTTGGCATTCAGTTTCTGTAGAGAAGCTATACAGAAATAAAACGGTAAAAAGCAAGTTGGCTCTTGAAATCTTTGAGAATTTTGACGATTTAATGGGCAATTTAATACCGCTTATTGATGGGTTTATAGAGGTTAAATTAGGAAGAGAAGCTACTACACTAACAAAGAAATCCCCAAACCTTAAAGAATGAATATACTCTTTCTGTGGAAAGTCTGATTCTAATTCAAGAAAAAACGTACCCGTGGAGAAAAAGATGGTGATATTTTGCATATTCGTATATCTAATGAAGTGTTAAATGAAAAGACTACTATATAGACGAAGATCGCCGAGCAACATTAAGAGACCTAGAAAAGATTGGTGCCACTCATGATTATAGCCTTGATATTTTTTCCTCAAGAATATTTAGAAGAAGTGCATATGGTTAAACACAAAATTTTCAAAGAGTTTGGCAGCTTGGGTATGGCTATTTATCGTGAAGCCTTAGAATCTTTTTTCACATGTAATAGCCATTCATTTGCTCGTCTTATGAACAACAAAGAATTCGGTAAATTCATTAAAAATCATTACGTGGCACCACGTATCAAAATGGAACTTACTAAATTAATTGAAAGGATAAACATCAAAAAAGATTTATCAAAAACAGCACAATTCCTACGCTGTTTTACGGATGAAGCATATTGGGATGAACTTGTAATCCTTGATAATAATCTTAAACAGGCTCATGCAGATTTCTATAAGGAGGTAAACAAATTTCAAAGGTATGGAATCAGTTTGCAATGAAGGTAGAAGCAATTTATAAAAAAGAAGGTATTTCTGGCAATGAACCAGCTAAAGTATTAGAGCTTTCTATGAAAGGGGTATTAACAAGCAAAAAACGATTTGATTTTGAAGCAATAAAAACAGATACAATTCTATATGGAAGTAATCCTCACAAAAAGGTGGAAGCTTCTAATTACAATGATTATAAATCCCGACTACGTGTAAAAGGGTTGCTTAAAGGGGTAATAAAAAAATATAGACTATAATTTTTAATATAGCAAAGTATTTTTTATTTGCGGTAGTTAGATATTTCATTCTGATTACTTCCATTTAAAACAGTAAATATAGAAATGAGGGACTTTAATACTAAAATATTTCAACTTGCTGAATATAGAAACCAATTGTTTCAAGTATATATTAGTGTAAAATAGTAAGTATATACCAATTTAGTACTAATATATTATATGATTTTAAAGGACTGTTTTAATATGAATAAAAATATACCCGATTATTTAAAAGTTATAAAAGAGGATTGGTTTGTGTTTTTCTGCGAATTAGGTTTTCAGTTTTATCAAAATTCCTTAAACGGCCAAGGCAGGTTGAATATAGCGGTAAATGTTCCCTTTAGTAACAAAATGTCAATAGCTATAGCAATCGGAATTGCTCACGCGGTGTATTCAAAAAAGAAAATACATCAGGGAGATTTATCTGAATGGATTGGGAACATCAAACCTGGAACGTTAGTTTTTTACTCACCCAACGAAAATTCTCCAGAAAAAAGTTATATATTTGAAGGAATATCTGACTTAGGGTACCCAGTTTTAAAAGGAATGGGTATTAGCAAAGGTGTAAAAACTACATTATCAAAAAAAGAAACTTGGAAAAATATACGAATAGCACCAGAACAAAATAAATATAAACGTCAGAGAATACTTAATAGTGATAAGGGGATTAAAAAAATTTACGAGAAATATGAAGTAGAATCTGTTAGACATGTGTTTAATCTTGGAATTCCTTACTTTTTACTAATTGGAAATGAAAGTAACATTCGGGAAGATGCGAAAATTGAAATAGAAGAAGAGTTTGACATACAGGATTTTTTGAGGATTAAAAAATTTGGCGGGAGACAGTATTCTTTTATTTCTGAATTTTACTCAAGTAATGAAGTTTTAGAAGATACATATGCTTTAAATCATGGAATTCCAGTAGTGGTTGAGGGGGCTGTTCCTTTTTTAAGATATTACCAAGATTTAAAAAACAAACCTAAAATTATTATTCTTAATAGAGCTTCACCATTAGATACAACTTTGGATGCGTTAGAGAAGATAGAGAATGCACTTCTAATTAATCAAATAAATGGCGATGCGGAATTTCTGCGAAAAATAAGTTCAATCAATGTACCTTCAAATATAGAAATTCTTTGTTGGAGGGAAAACAATGAGTAATGAAACAGATTTAAATAAAATTTATCAACTATCTAGCTCTTATAAAATTAATTATATAAGAATAAACAACCCTTGGCTAAATAGAATTTATAAATCTTCCATGAAAAAGTTTGCTAGTGAAGAATATGATAATGAATTATTGGGTCGATTTTTAATGCCACTACGCTTTACTTTATATGAAATATCTACATCTTTAAAGCCTTACTGTGAAATATTAGATGAAGAGAAGTTAAAAGAATTAAGGAATATATTAAAAACAATCAACACTATTTATAGCGATCAAGATGAATATACTCAATTATATGATTTACTATTAAATATTGTTTCTATTAAGAATAATCCTATACTGGACTATTTAAAAACAAATGTAATTAATCACAATTCTCAATCACATGCAGTTGTAACAAAACGAGAAATGGATGAATGTCAAAAAGACTTTTTAAAGAAGCAGACGGGTGTTAACACTGTTGAGTTTTATACAGAAAGGGCATTTAAAAAAACAAACAAATGCTTTGATTTTGTTATTTTTATAGGAAATGAGAATTACTTTGATTATTCTTTTAATAGTGTACCGCGTGCAAGGGTCAGCTATTTTCTGTCGTATAGTATCTACGATAATAATTTTAAAAATAATAGTATGTTTTCACATCTAAATCAAGCAAGTTATTATTCTACAATGTATAAAGGGTTAACAGTAAATAACAGCGAAATTAAAAGTAATAATGAAGAAAACGTTTCGGATTCAAAAAATCTAGAAGATACAATTCAAACAATCCCTACCCAATTTATAGAAGAACCAAAAGTAAGTTCATGGGTATTTCATGAGATAATTTCAAAGATAGATAATCTCGAACAATCAAATCTTATTGAAATTGTTCCAGTAGAATTAACACAGGGTCGTTTTATTCTCTTAGCAAAAAAAGACCGAAAACATGAAATTCTTACTAAGGATCGGAAAATAGAGAAGAAAAGACTGGAATATATAACAACAGATGATTACTTGTTGGTTCGTAACCAAAGTGAGACCGCATTAATAAAAAATATAGCAGATGAACTTTTTGTAGATAAAAATATATCTGAATATCGGAACTTACAAAAGAAATTGAAAAAATATTTAAAAAAACTGGTTGAAAAGCACGGAACGGAAAAACTATGCAGAATTTTAAAGAATAAAGGATTGGAATCCATTAGTGAGATTAAAATTAATCATTTATTAAAGGATGAATCATTTAAACTACAGAATAATAAAGAATATGCTAGTTTATTAATATTACTAACAAAGGGAAATGAAGAATCTGCTTTGAAATATTATAATGCATCCCGAAAACTTGCAGCATTTCATATACAAGCAGGAAGAATGATTAGTAATGAATTAAGAAAAAAAATAAATGAGTTAGATTTGTCACCATTATATGAAACGGGTTCTCAGATTGTTGAATTACCGGAGTATAAAGGGGCATCTTTTACACTTGAGAAAATCCTAGACTTTAAAAATGAGAGTTATACTGTGCCTTCTAGCCAAGAAAAGAAAATTATTAAATATTTGTGAAAAGAGATGACTATATGGGACTTGAAATTAATATTGAGAATAGAGATGAACTTATTGAAAAAATAAAACAGGAATTGATCGGCCCAATTAAAGTTATTAAGGATAAGATGTCCCCATTGAAAATAGCTTCCAATGTCGTATTTGCAAATAGGGAAGAAACATATAACAAATATTATAACTCTGATACATTAGAAGAGATTCTTCAGATAAACCCTCCTTTGTTACAATATTCATCTGGAATTTTATTCCCGTTCGAAACTTCAAGTGATGAAGTTTCAACTCTAGATAAAGATCTAATAGAGGTTAAAGATGAAGGTGAAGAGAAATCTATTACAAAGGATGGATTAAAAAGTATTGAAACACTTATAGAAAGAAGTAGTTCTTTTGACAATAGTAGTAATGAAATAGATGAAGACGAACATGTTGATTTAATGCCACAAAAAAATGATTTCTCACCAGCAAGTCTAGCTCTCAGTTATTATGTACAACTGGAAAATGAAAATTCCAAAATGAAAATTGAGATAAATGGGGGGAGCTATAAGAATTTTTCTGTTTCTTTAGGGGACGGGAAGAAATTAAATAAATGGTGGACCCGTGAAGCAGTTAAAATTGATCCGATACAATTTTCTGGAAAAGACCTTTTACAAAAATCTACTCATACTAAAACCATTAATGTGAATGGATTAGTATTACAATTATTACTGTTTTCAAGAAAATATGAAGATAATAAGTTCTTAATAACTATTAGTTTAACTAATCGAACACCTGTAACATCTGATAGTTCGTTAGATGAATGTTGCTTATTTCAGAGTGAGATTTCCATAACTTTATCTAATTACAATAAGAGTAACCAATTTTATCCATATCCAGCAACCATCAGTAAAATAGAATCTGATGAAGAGGAAAGCTCGAATAAACTACTCTATCGTGAAGCAAAAACTTTTGCTTTAGGACATGGATGTTCTGCAAATTGGTTTAAAGATAAGGAGCATAGGTATATCGAAAGAATTTCAACAACTTTCTTACCTGAATATGAAGCTATTAGTATGACTCCTGATATTAGAGATGAAGATGGAAATACATTTTCTATTTCGATGTTAGAGTTGGCAGAATTAGTCCCTCACTCTGAAACGATCGAGCAAATTTTAACTAAACTAGTAGAAAAATATGAAAAATGGATAGATAAAAAGGCAAAAGAAGTCCCCTCATTACAAGCTGAATATGGTGATACTCCAAAAAATCATTTGGAGGAGTGCAGAGAATCAGCAGAACGGATGAAAAATGGGATAGACTTGCTTAGAAAAGACAAGAAGGTACGAAGAGCGTTTATTTTAGCTAACCACGCTATGGCGATACAGCAAGTTGTCGGAACTAATATTAGAGATGGTGAAATCAAAGATAATAATATCCATTTTGATCAAGATATAGAATTCAGAGACATACCTAAATATGATGAAATTTTGGAAAAAGATAGGGGGTATTGGAGAGCTTTCCAGATTGCCTTCTTCTTAATGTCTATACCTTCGGTAGCTGAAGGAAGCTCGATTGATAGAGAGATTGTGGACTTAATTTGGTTTCCTACAGGCGGAGGGAAAACAGAGGCTTATTTAGGCGTAGCTTCATTCTCAATGTTCTTAAAAAGACTCAGAGATGATAATGACACAGGAACAGATGTGATCATGAGATACACACTTAGGCTGCTAACAACCGATCAATTTCAACGGTCTTCTAGATTAATATGTTCAATGGAAATGTTACGCAGGCAATTCTCCGATTACTTAGGAAAGACCGCTTTTTCAATTGGGATTTGGTTAGGTTCAAAAGTAACACCAAATCAAAATGAAGGTTCTTATGGTGCTAAAGAACAATTAAAACAATGGAAAGAAGGAAACGACAAAAAGTCTTTAATAGTAAAATCTTGCCCATGGTGTGGTGCAAAATTAGGCAAATATGTAGTTAAAGATAATACTAACTCAACTGGATTAACATCCAGACGTAGAAAGAAATCTGAGGAACGTATTCTTGGGTATGATTATAGTAGACAAGATAAAGAGTTGAAAATTAATTGTCCTGATGAGAAATGCTCGTTTCATGAAAGTATTCCAGCTTATATTGTAGATGAGTCAATTTATGAAAAACATCCAACGTTTATTATCGGAACAATTGACAAATTTGCCATGTTATCTTGGAAACCGGAAGCTCGTGCATTATTTGGAATTGATATGAATGGGAATAGATCCTTCTCACCTCCAAATTTAATAATTCAAGATGAACTTCATCTAATATCAGGTCCGTTAGGGTCAATGACTGGTATGTATGAAATATTAATAGAAGAGCTATCAACAGATCGCAGAACAGAAAATCCCATTAAGCCGAAAATAATTTGTTCGACTGCAACAATTCGTCGCTTTGAAGAACAAATAATGGCTCTTTATGGAAGAGAGAAACATAAAGCTAAACTTTTCCCTAGTCCTGGACTTTCCCATGATGATTCTTTTTTTGCAAAAGTGGCCGTTGATGAAAATAATCTTCCCGCAAGAGGAAGAAAGTATATTGGGGTTTTTTCTCCAGTAATTGGGATGCAGATGTTACAAGTAAAAATTTATTCTATACTACTACAATCTGTCATGAATTTTAATGAACGAAATAGAGATCCTTTTTGGACATTATTAAGTTTCTTTAATAGTTTAAGAGAGTTGGGCGGAGCGCTTACATTATTACAGACAGATATACCTAGCTATTTAAATCAGGTACGTAAAAAACACAATATTACAGATAGAGACCAGACAAGATGGCTAAATAATTTTCTTGAACTTACATCCCGGTTAGATAGTGGAGAAGTATCAGATGTAATCCATAAATTAAAAGATAGAAAAAATTCCATAGATGTATGTCTGGCTTCGAACATAATCGAGGTTGGGGTAGATATAGACCGGCTTTCTTTGATGACTGTAGTTGGGCAACCCAAGAATACTGCACAGTATATTCAAGTTACAGGAAGAGTTGGACGGAATTGGAAAGAACGTCCGGGTCTTGTAGTTACGTTATACAAAACAGGAATCTCTAGAGATAAATCCCACTTTGAGCATTTTAGAGAGTACCATGAACGGCTTTATTCAAAAGTTGAACCAACAAGTGTAACCCCTTATTCAGATCCATGTATTAACAGATCTTTATATGGCTTAATTATCGGATACCTAAGACAGTTACATGACGAAAAAGTAGCAATTTCACCTGAGTATGTACAAGAACATATTGAATCGTTAAATAAATTCAAAGCATTATTATTAAACCGTGTTCAGTTGATTGACTCCAAGCAAGCCCCAGTTGTTGAGAAAAGCTTTGATTCATACGTAAATCATATTCTGAATTTAGGTGCAACAAGTTGGGAAGAGAAAAGTGACGGAGGATATTTTTTAATGTATCAGTCAGGAAGTTATATTCAGGAAAGATACAAAAATACTGCACTACCTGTACCTATGTCTATGAGAAATGTTGATGCTTCATGTCAGGGGGAAGTCACAAACTCCTATCTTGTGAATGAGTTGGAGGAAATTCAAGTATGAAAAATAATGCAATCAGTATCCCATTAAGAAGATCTGAACTAATATCTCCTTTCGGTGTAGGCGCTATATCAACAAATAATGAAGGTATTAATATGATGACAGGTGTTCTTGATCAGTGGTTTAAGGGAAAGAATGTAGATCTAGCTGATTATAGGTTTAATGAGTCGAGACTGGAAAATATTTTAGGAGTTAAGGAATTCCGTCTTCCCCCCGACTATAGATCTCTATTTGGTAAAAATGGTGGTAGCCTTAAAAATAGGGATCTAAAAATCCCGATGATTCTTTTTCCAACATGGTTTTATTGTAACCGTTGTAGGAAGATGGAGAAACTTCATCTAGCCGATATTAGTAAGAAAAAATGCAGACATTGTAATAATGGATACTTAGTTCAAGTACCATTTGTTACAGTCTGTAAGCAAGGGCATATTGATGATTTCCCTTGGTATGAGTGGGTTCATAAAGATATAGCCACTAAATGTAAGGGACCTTTAAAACTTGTCTCAACAGGAGGGGCAACACTTACTAGTATGCGGGTTGAGTGTACAGTTTGTGGAGAAAAAGCAAAAAGGTCACTAAAGGGAATTACTTCAAAATTAGACAATGAAAATAATTCTCCCCTTGTAACTAAACTACAAGAGGGAAAAACTTATCTATGTACAGGTAGAAAACATTGGTATGGTACTAATGAAACTGCCCATGAAGAATGTTTTGAACATCCTTTTGTGTTGTTAAGAAATTCAAATAATGTTTATTATCCTGACGTTATTAGCGCTCTTTATTTACCTGGGGATTACTCAAGTGAACTAAAAGAAGTAATCGAATTTTTAAAGCAGGAACCAGTTGCCCATGATATTGAGAACTTAAAAACTGTTATCGATGACAAGGAAAAAGTTGCAACTTACTTATTAAATAAATATTCAGTCGAACTGCAAACAGCAAATAATCAGGTTCTAACTAAGGCTCTTAATGTTATTGAAGGAGATAGTCTGGTAGCAGAAGATAGTGAATTAGAAGATATTGAAAAGAAACTTAGGTATCAGGAATTCTGTTCTCTAATTGAAACAATGGATACTAAACATTTAAAAGTTGTTTCAGAGTTTAACGGGAAATTGAATTCTTCGGTGGTATTTAAATCTTTAGGGATATCTAAAATTCACCTTGTTCCCAAGTTACGTGATACCAGGGTATTGTTTGGTTTTCAAAGGCTTAATAGTGACCAATCTATTAATAGGAATAAAATAGATAAAGGTAAAGAATTGTTATTTAGGAATCCAAACAATCCGGAAAATAATTGGTTACCAGGATATAAAGTGTACGGAGAAGGAATATTTATAGAATTTGATGATGAGGCTTTAAATAAATGGGAAAACAGTAGTGTGGTAGTAAAACACTTTAATTTGCTAATGTCTAGGTATAAAGAGATAGAAGCGGCTGGAGTAGTGGCAGATAAAGAGTTAAGTCCAAGGTTTGTAATGTTGCACACGTTAGCTCATTTGTTAATTTCTGAGATGATATTTGAATGCGGATATAGCACTTCAGCTTTACGGGAACGGTTATATATTTCAAAAGATAATGGAAAAGAGATGAATGGCTTTTTGATTTATACTGCTTCAGGTGATTCTGAGGGAACTATGGGTGGACTTGTAAGATTAGGAGAAAAGGATACATTACTTGAGATATTAGGAAGGTCCATTGAAAAAGCGAGATGGTGTTCATCGGACCCGGTTTGTACAGAGATAGGATTAACATCAGGTCAAGGTATTCATTCCTTAAATATAGCAGCATGTCATAATTGTACATATCTTCCAGAAACATCATGTGAAGAGTTTAATAGGTTTTTAGATAGGTCATTAATTGTAGGGTTACCAGAAGCAAATAATTTAGGCTTCTTTGAAAATTATATAAAAAACAATAATATCTAATGTAAATTAGCACATTTAATCATCGAATAAGCGAAATAACAAGATACTCCTAGAGACTCTTAAAAAGAAGGTTGCTAATGTTTTATATACCGCTAACTAGTATATTCAGAAAAATAGGTCTTTTAATTATTGATACTGAAAAAATAAGACACCTTTTTGTAATTAAGGTGTCTTATTTTGACATACAGATTGCACTAACAATATTAAGTTATCCTAAAATTATTTAAATTAAACATGTTTTTACTTAGAAATCTTCATTTGCATATCAAATCACATGATGTTAGTTCGGGAATTAACGTAAGAATCAGCGTTAGAGCGGTGTCATTTTATACAGTCAAAAGTCAAAAAAAGCTCTAGTCTAAAAAAGGAATGGTAGGGTTTCTTCCTGCCTGCTCTATGCTTTTATTTCCGTGCCGTCCTTTGGTGTGAACCGGGTATCTTCTATATTTATTCTTTATTAGACAGATCTGATAAAGATGGCTTGGGAAATATTTCATTGATTAGCAGTATCAGAGCTTCATTCAATTCATACCTTGCAATTTTCCCAAAGTACTCTGACTTACGCATGTAGTCAATTGCTCTATCTTTGTTTTCAAATTCAAGTTTCTCTGTTCGATGTGGTGATTTAGATATAAGGTAAAGGTCGAATAGACAATGAAAAAAAATAGGGAATCCCTCTGCCGAAAGAAACTTGTTAAAAGTATCTCGCATATCTTTCCTCATGTAGTTGGCTTCATTTTCAGGATGTGTAATTCCTCTTAGAGCTTTTATAGATTCGCCATTCAAGCCCATATAAGAACACGTTTTCTCTAATGAAAACGACTCTTCATCGGTTTCACCAGTGAGATAGCCAACATCTACACCTAGAAAATCTGCGACTAAAACCATATTCTCAAAATCTGGAAAATATTTTATTCCATTTTTGGCATCCCCCAAATTCACCCATCTGCTAATGGTTTTCTGAGTGAACTGAGTATTGTACTTCTTATTTAAACCACATGCAAATGACTCTTGTGTGTATCCGTTGTCCTGAATACATTTTTTTAGCCTCTCATTCCAACAACGCTGTTTTCTATTAATTATGTTGTTCACGGGATAATATCACTCCTAATATTGCGTATTATAACCCATTTATATCACTTGAAGTACATATGGATATGAAGTTTAATGAAGATGTGCTTAGAATATCTACATTACAGAAGGATAAATAAACTAAACAACCAAGGAGCAGTTTAAGAAATCGGGAAGAAATATATGGAAGATAAAACGATTTATGATGAGAGTAGGTCAACAATTCAAAAGAAAAAAAGTTTCTTTGAAAAGGTCAAGGAGCACAAGACTGAAATTATCATCGCTGGTGTTACTATTACTTCAATAGCTGGAGCTGTTTTGACTGCAATAAATTGGAATTCATTTAGAAGCCATAATGTAACTAGCCTTTTAAAGGAAGGCGGGAAAGTAAATGATGATATCATTCCTCATGTTAGCGAAGCCATTGAAAATGCCGTTAGTAGAATTCCGTCCAATGGAAGAGTCATTGATGTTAGCAAGCATATTCGAAATCTCCCAGATGGATGGAAAGCATCTTCTGAAAAGTTAGACTCGGCAAAAAAAGCCAGAATTATACTTGGAGCTCATCAGACATGGGTCGATGATTATTCCAAATTATGCGCATGAATTTTGGAGGTTGAAAAACTATGATAAAGTACATTGTAAAAATGATTGACAAGTATTCGGGCGAAGTATTAGATACCGATGATGAAAAGTTTGACACCTATGCAGATGCTGAAGACTATAGCTGCGAATGCAGTTTAAATTATGCTACCGGTGCAGAAGTATTGGAGCTTGCTGGAAGCCCATTTGGCAGTCCGGATGATATCGATTTTGTTGTTGAAGAGGTAGAAGTATAATTTCTCTGAGTAAATTTTGATACACAAATACGTCTCACTGTTTGCATAAAAACCAGTAGTGAGGCGTTACGTTTCATTTATCCATGAATTTCCGTGCCGTGCTTAAAGTGAACAGTACATCCTCATTTTCATAAACCGCGTAGCATTGTCTACAAGGCTGCACCACAGTTTTTCCTCAAATTCGGTAAGCAGATCGTCTTGCCTGCAAATGGTTTCGAGGAATGCATTCATCGTAATGAGCCTTGTGTAAGTAATATTCTAGTTAACTACAGTATGGCGAGCCTTAGCAAGCATCTAGGTGTTTATTTTTTAAAATATAACCTCACTGTCACCTCAAGTGTTGACACATACAATCTTACTTTTGAATAAGCCGAGTGTTTTGA
Organism: Bacillus sp. (in: firmicutes); assembly: GCA_031180405.1. Lineage (GTDB taxonomy): Bacteria > Bacillota > Bacilli > Bacillales > Bacillaceae > Metabacillus. Next base: position 16,267 of record JAPSLU010000024.1, read on the forward strand.
GTCGAAATAGTTATATAAACATGAATATAAATTAATTGATTTTGTTCCATTGGCTGTGGAATTGGGTGAGTGGGGTGCTAGCAAGAGATAAACCATTTTTAGCTAAGTTGAAAATATAGTCCCCTTTAGAGCTTTCTTTTTTCGAAACAATTATATTTTGAATATCACTATTTGAAAAAACATAGTATTCAATATTGCTAATACCTTTTGTAGTTGTACAATCGCTGATAATTAAGACTAGATTATCAAATGCATTTGGAATAGCTTGTGCTTTTTTTAAAATGAACGAATCTTTAGAGGGTTGACCGATTCTCTGGATATGTTTAACTTCGATTTTTTTATGCGGATTTAGAGTAATTAAATCGTATCCAGCTTGATTAATACTAGCAAATCGAACTGAATGTCCTAACAAAACTAATTGGGCAAACACAAGAGATTCTGCTAAAGTTCCACTTTGTTTTCTAGATAAAACTTTCATAAAATACACCGTCCCAGAATTTTTGCACATTATTTTTATGTATTGTATATTGATTTATTTTTTTCCTTAAATAAAATACACTGTTATGTGATTATAATCGTTTAACTTTTTGTTGAAAGAGATATTGGATAAAAAATACAAAATCCTTGGCCTTAATGTAGCCCAGCATTTTATAAATCCACCAGCATCTTTGAGTTGCCAATTACACTAGGCACATGTGGAGTGTGTGAACAAGGGTTTGCTAATATCATCTAGCGCAATCCCATAAAAAACGGTAAATCGCCGTTAAAGATATTACAGACAACAATATCCAAAACATTGAATTACCGCTATTTTTGTACTATATCTTTATGATTAGACCTATGCCCTGCCCTTTTATCTAGTGGTAATAACTGTTCGGAGGTTTAACCAATTGGTTACGAGTTTACAGTCTCTCTATTCTCAGGAAAGAATAAATGGGGACTATGGAAAGTGCTGTATTTGGAAGATGAAGAGTGGGAAGCATTATTAAGCAAATATTAGATAGCATGAAGATATTAAATGAAGGGGGTGCTTCGTAATTTATGGATTAGAGAGAGCCTTAGAAAAGGCTGAAAACGATGCAATTGCCATTGTTAAATTGTTGATGGCTGGAAAAAACGTTGATGAAATTGCAGCAAGCAATAAACCTGTCTTTACAAGAGGTGATACAAATTAAAGAAAAATTCGAATCCCTTTAATCACTACCGTCAGTACTCGACACAGTTGATGCGGGAACAAACATGATAAGGAAAGCAATAATTATTGGAACTGCATCCCTTTTCTTATCAAAAAATATATTAGAAAAATTATTCGTACTAAGAGTTAATTGCTAACATTTTGCTAACGCCCTCACATAAAAAACAGTAAATCCCCGTTAAAGATGTTACAGTAAGCAATATCCAAAACGTTGATTTACCGCACTTTTTGTACCTCTCGTTAACGATATTACACACTCGAAACTCACGGGCGGCATGATGTAATCAAGCGATCCATCTGGAGAAGTAATTTAGGCTGTTTTTCTCCGTTTTTTCTTCCTTTTTGAGAAGTAGTCAAGTAAACATTTTTTCTCAATAGCTATAACCACTTCCTATAAAGTGTGTCAAGACTTTTTGGATGACAGACTGTTCAAGTACACAACCAAGACGAATATCAAAAATATAATAGATGGACGGGGATACGCTCATACGTTCCGCCACACATTTTTCCATCGACTCTCTATTTCTGGTATGAGTGCCTTCGCCATTCAGAAACTTATGAGGATTCGCGATGGTATTTTTCCACTTCTGTAATCATTCACAGCTTTTAGCTTTAATCCCAGATTATAGCAGAGTGATCTCTTTTAGAAGCGCTCAAAACATTGGGATTTTTCTCAAGATCTTAATTTGAATTCATTATAAATATTCTTACTCCTGATAACCCTCCGCCCATATTCAATAGATCTATTGAAACACCCAAGATTGGAGCACTTTATTATCAGTGTCCATTATTTGGGGTATATTTCACACTTTATTTATTTAATGCATAATCGTATGGTTAAAATGATCTAGCCATCTTTGGTTTCTCCTTATTATCTCTTCATAAAAGCCTTGGTCCTCAACCTCTAACAGTGGTGAATAGCTGCAATCAGCATGCATAATGCCTTTTAAAGTTCTATCAAAAACTACTCTTTGACCCATTTTCATTTCTTCTAAGCAGACAGAACAATGCGGTATAACTTTCTTTTCCATAAAAAAGCACCTCCAAATATATATTTAGCTAAAAAGTATAAAAGTCCTTGTGTCCGATTTGTGAATTGTTAGGTTTATGTTCCAACTGACAAAACCTTTATGATATATATCATTGTTAAAATATGAAGGAAGATGTAGCAACGCTATATGAATATTGGACATTTTTAAAGCTCGGACAAATCCTTGATAAAAAGTATCAGCTTGTGAGCCAGGACATTATCCAGGTAAACCGTGAAGGCTTGTTTGTAAATCTTCAAAGCAATCGATCTGCGACAAGAAAATATAAACACCCATATACCAAAGAAGAAATTACTCTGACTTACCAAAAGTATGAAGGTGGTTTACCAACCATTCCTCAAAAAACCAGATACCATGCTCAGCATTGCTAAAAAGGGGAAAGACTTTACCTATAACTATGTATTTGATGCCAAGTATCGAATCGATTACGCCCAGGAAGGAAGTTATTATCATAATCGATATAAACATCCCAGACCGCTTGAAGATGATATTAATACCATGCACCGTTATCGAGATTCTATTGTTGCATATAATGAAGGTCCTTATGAAAGAACAGCTTTTGGTGCCTATGTATTGTTTCCTTGGTTTAATGAAGAGCTTTACCAGAATCATCACTTCTATAGGAGCATTGATAAAGTAAATATCGGTGGACTGCCATTTCTCCCTAATGCAACGGATCTAGTCGAAAGATTTGTGGAGAGGCTTATTGAAAAAAGCCCTGAGGAAATCCAGCAGGAAGGCATTTTGCCAAGGGGTACATTAGAAGAATGGAACTCCAGCCTGGAAGAGAAGGTTCTTATCGGGCTTGTTAGAGATCGAGAAGAATATATTAGCTTTAAACAGACCGGATGCTATCGTATCTCTGTAAATAAACTAAAAGCTGGATGGCAAGAGACAAAGTATATAGCTCTTTATGTGAAGAATGGTGTATTAGAGCATAATGGAGTCATTTGATATGGCAGGGTTAAGGATATTAGGCCAGTGAAATCAGGAATCGATGAATACATGCAATTTAAAGTGGAACACTGGATCAATTGTAATCCTATCATTAAACAAGTTGGATATGGTATTGCTGAATATATGCAAACAACTGTGAGCAATTTGAAAGAGTCTACGGAGCTGCCGGAACTGTTTATGAAATCGAAGGAAGAAAAAACGTTATGGAAAATGCTCAGAAGGGTTTCAGACAGAATATCTATTGATTTGGACTCAGCAAATCTTGATATTGCTACCAAAGTTGAGGAATATAGGATTAAAAATGTATTGATAAAAATTAATAAAGAAAAAAGAGAAGCTTATTTGATAGGTAAAGGTGATCAAAAAACTGTTCCCTTTGAAACATTACAAAGGAATCCTTGTTCCATATTTAGAGACTTGATTAACCTTTTAGACAATAAGCAGTAAGAATACTATTTAATTTAGGTGAGGGGAATAATGCCTGCATATAATAAGCTAGTTCGTGACCATATCCCAGAAATCATTGCAGCAACAGGCAAGAACTATTCAACAAGGATTCTTGATCAGGAAGAATTCATTAAAGAACTCAAGAAAAAGAGTTTGGAAGAACTGGAAGAGTATATAAATGCTAATAATAATGACGAGGCGCTTGAGGAATTGGCCGATTTGCTGGAGGTTATACATTCACTCGCTGAGTCACATGGGGCATCAATTGAGACGGTGGAGGAATTGAGAAGGAAAAAGGCTGGACAACGTGGGGGATTTAAGGAGAAGGTTTTTTAATTGAGGTAGAAAAATAAAATTGTCTTTCACTTTCAATTTAAGGTTATAAAAATTAAATTATACATCGGTAAACAGAATCAGAACTAGCACAAATTCAAAGTTTATTTATATAGAATAAATACTTGATTTTCCCAAATAATAATTTCTTCAAAAAAGGGTGCTTATCCTGGAAACAGGATAAGCACCCTTTTTATTTGGGTCAATTTGTAAAATATTGAGCTAAAGAGGTTAAAGTGCTAAGAAATTGTCAATCCAATTTCACCTTCTCCATGACTCTTCGTGTAATTTTAAAAATTTATAAATTATACTGGAATTTTATTAATAAATCAATGGAATTATAGTTTTTATATTATTTTGAAATTTTGTTCAATTAGTGAAATTAATATTACGTTTTTGTGAATTTGTTTATATAATTGGTAACAAGAATTGAACAAAATTTAATCACAGTGAACAAAATTTCAAGAGAGGGGGTTGGCTGATGTATTCTCAAGAGGAAATGATACGGGTTGCTAAATTGTATTATGAAATGAATTTAACCCAGAAAGATATTTCTGAGAGACTTCCCTATTCACGTGCTACGATCAGCCGTATTCTGGATACCGCGTACAAACAAGGGATTATTCAAGTGAAAGTCAATTATCCTATTAGTTCTCTGCAGCAGCTAGAAGATCAGATTAAGGATAAATTTTCTTTAGAAAAGGTATTTGTTGCACCAGTTTATGTAGAAGATGATGCCTTAATTTTAGATGATGTGGGAAGGGCTGTAGCCCATTATTTATATGAAATTTGTCAGGACAATTGTACTTTGGGAGTTTCATGGGGGACAACGCTCGCATATGTTCTTCCTCATTTGGTACCAAAGAAAGTAAATAATATGAAAATCGTACAGCTCAATGGAGGTATTGCGAAGAATTCGTATTCAACAGGTGCAGCGCAGCTCTTAGAAAAGTTTTCCGAAGCTTTTTCGACCGGATACCATTTGCTTCCTGTTCCTACAATTGTCGATTCAGAATTGATTGCGAAAGTAATGACATCTGATTCTAGCATTAAAGAAACACTTGAGCTTTCGAGAGAAAGTAATATTGCGATTTTTGCAATTGGAACCGTTTCCTATAAAAATATCCTTTATAAGGGTGGGTTCTTTAAAGGAAACGCTTATGAAGAGTTAATGTCAAAGAAAGCCGTGGGAGACATCTGTTCTAGATACTTTAAAGAGGATGGAACACTTGCGGATGAAGAGTTAAACAATCGTACGATTGGATTAGAGCTTAAGGAGCTTCGTAAAAAAGAGTATTCAATCGCAGTAGCTTCTGGAAAATCAAAGGCTAAGAGTGTCATAGGTGCACTCAATGGCGGTTATGTAAGCGCATTATTTATCGATGAATTATTAGCAGGTGAAATTGTTCAATTAACAAGTGGGGGGCAAAAAAGTGAAAGCAGTAAAGTTATATGAACCAGGAAATTTAAAAGTTGAACAAGTTGATAAACCGGAAATTAGTGCAGGAGAGGTATTAATTCAGGTAAAAGCGGTTGGCATTTGTGGTTCTGATATTCCTAGAGCACTGGTAAAGGGAGCATATCATAAAGGGTTGACACTCGGTCATGAATTTGCTGGGGAAATTGTTGAGTGCGGACCTGAAACAGAAGGATGGGCCGTAGGAGATCGTGTAACGATAGCTCCCCTTGTCCCTTGTATGGAATGCGAATATTGTACTCAAGGAAAGTATGGATTATGCGATACCTATAATTATTACGGATCAAGAACGGATGGGGCGATGGCGAAATACATAAAAGTTCATAAAGACAATCTTCTTATGCTTCCAGACTCAATTTCATATGATGCAGGTGCAATGGTTGACCCTGCAGCAAATGCCGTGCATGGTCTATGGAGAGGCTACCTGCAAGAAGGTGATACAGCTGTAATAATTGGCCTGGGTGCAATCGGTCTTTTTGCTGTTCAATTTGCTCGTGAAATGGGAGCGAAAGAAGTTATTGCAATGGATATTTTCGAGGAGAAATTAGAAATAGCCAAGCAATTGGGTGCTGATCGTGTTATCGATTCAAAAAGTGTAGATCCTATTGAAGCACTTGCTGGTACGAAAGTGAATTTAGTATTAGATACATCCGGATCGCCTATTGCACAGAATCAAGCCGTATCTATTACTGGTAAAATGGGGCGGGTTGTTTTTCTAGGTATTTCAAATCAAGAGCTGACTTTATCAGCCAAGGCTGTTGATAAGCTGCTTCGCAATGAAATTGGAATTCATGGCTCATGGAATTCATTCTCAGATCCATTCCCTGGAAGAGAATGGGGATATGCTATTGAATGTATGGCACAACGCAAGATTCAAACGGAACCAATTGTTTCACACCGTTTTCAATTAGATGAAACACCTGCTGTTTTTGAAAAAATTAAAAATAGAGAAATAGTTTTTAATAAAATCCTAATTTACCCGGAGGAGTAGGATATGGATGCCAACTATCTTTTAGGAATTGACTTGGGAACACAGTCTTTAAAAGTGGGGATCTACAACGAGAATGGAAAGCTGCTTTTAAAAGAAAGTGCGGTTTATCCAACTACCCATACGAAAGATGGATTTTCTGAACAGAATCCAATGGACTGGTGGCAAGCTCTAAAAGAAGCTTTACAAAAATCAGAGGGTCATCTTGATTTAACGAAGATCTCCGGACTATCGCTCTGCGCAACTTCATCCACTGTTGTATTAACAGATAAAAATTATCAGCCTGTTGCTCCGTCGCAATGCTGGATGGATCAACGTTCAGTAAAGGAAGAAGATGAGATTAATAGTAATCCAAGTTCTGTAGTAAAAGATCGTTTATTATTTTCAGGACAAAAAACGTCGATTGAATGGATGACAACTAAATCTCTATGGTTAAAGCGTCATTACGATCTATCAGACAAATTTATACTTGAGCAGATCGATTGGATGAATTTTAAGCTTACTGGTGAGGTTGTTGCTTCAAAGTGTAATGCTACATGCAAGTGGAACTATGTAGAACATCTTAACGGATTTTCTGATGAGTTTTTTAAAGTAATCGGATTAGAGGGTATTACAAAGCATTGGCCTAGTCAAATTTTAAAGGTTGGAGATAAGGTTGGAGAGGTTACTGAAAACGCTGCGGGAGAACTTGGGCTATTAGCTGGAACTCCTGTCTTTCAAGGTGGAATTGATGCTCATATCGGCATGATTGGCTCAAGGGCCCTTGAACCCGGACATCTGAGCATGATCACAGGAACCAGCTTTGTTCATTTAATGCATCAGGAGCAGCCTATTTTTAACGATTCCTTATGGGGACCTTATGAGGGTCCATTACTAGATGATCATTGGCTTCTTGAAGGCGGGCAATTATCATGTGGTTCAATTATTTCTTGGTTTCTAAATGAATTCTATCCTGACAGTACGGATGAGAGTGAAGTTTATAGAGAACTCGAAGAAGAAATAAAAAAAATCGAAACTGGGAGTGAAGGTCTGGTTATATTAGATAGCTGGAAAGGGAATCGAACGCCTTATAAAAATCCCTATGCAACAGGCGCCTTTGTTGGTTTAACACTCTCACACACAAGGTATCATATTTATCGGGCAATTCTTGAGTCAATTGCTTTTGGTACCAAAAATGTCATTGAGACTTTTAGGAACTCCTCGATTCCCGTAAAGAAGATTATTGCGGGCGGTGGAGGCACCAAGAACGCTTGTTGGATGCAAATAATTAGTGATGTAACAGGTCTGCCAATTTCTATTCCTATGGATAAAGAAACCGGAACCAAGGGTGCTGCGATTATTGCAGCCTATGGAATTGGGTTATATCAAACGATAAAAGATGCTTCTGAACAAATGGTTGAGATACAGGCTGAATTTAAGCCAGATTTAGATAAAACAGCAAAATATGAAACCGTTTTCCAAAACTATTTGGAATTAAACGAACTTCTATTTCCAATGATGAGGAAATTAAAAAATGGGAAGGAGGAAAGCTATGAACTATGTACTTGAAATGAAAGGGATTTCTAAATCGTTTCCAGGAGTCAAGGCATTGCAGAATGTGAATTTTTCAGTCCAGCCCGGTGAGGTCCACTGTTTAATAGGAGCAAACGGAGCTGGAAAATCAACCTTAATGAAAATTCTCTCTGGAGTATATGAAAAAGATGAAGGCAATATTTTATTGAATGGAAAAGAAGTGAATATAACTTCCCCAGCAGATAGCAAAGAGAATGGAATTGCTACTATTTATCAGGAGCTGTCTCTAGTAGAAGACCTAAGTCTTGGAGAAAATATTTTTCTGGGAAACTATTTAAAGCCCAAGGGCGGTTTTATTAAATGGAATCAAATTAAGTATAGAACGAATGAAATTTTTAAATTGCTTGGCCTTTCTCTTTCTCCGAATTTATTGGTACGGGATGTCAGTATGGGATTAAAGCAAATGACGGAAATTGCTAAAGCTCTAGCTTCTGATTGCAGAATCATCGTGATGGATGAGCCCTCTACCGCACTATCCGGAGATGAAGTGAACAAGTTGTTTGATGCGGTACGGTTATTAAAAAATCAGGGCTACACCATTATCTATATTTCTCATAAGCTAGATGAGTTATATACGATCGGTGACCGAGTAACTATACTCCGAAATGGACAATGGATTTTTACGGATGAATTAAAGAAAATCAAACAATCCGAATTGATTGAGTACATTACCGGAAGGAAAATAGAAAAGCAGACAAAGGAGCAGGTTTATAACAAGAAAGAAGAGTTTTTAAAGGTAAATAATTTTACTAACAAGAAATTAAGAGATGTTTCCTTTACCGTTGGGAAAGGGGAGACGGTTGGATTATACGGGCTTGTAGGATCAGGAAGAACTGAACTGCTTCGGGCGATTTATGGTGCGGATAAAGTCTTAAATGGCCAAGTTTTTCTCGATGGAGTAAAAAAGAATATTACAACTCCTGAAAAAGCAGTGAATGAAGGCTTGGGGCTTGTTCCGGAAAATAGGAAAACAGAAGGGATTATAGGGAATTTATCTATAGAAGAAAATGCCTTTTTGCCGTCCTTAAACAAGTTTTCAAGAAATCGATTCTTGCAGCGTCAGAAAATAAGGAAGGCGATGCTCGATTCTATTAAAAAGCTCAATGTCAAAGCACCAGGGCCTGAAACTGAATTACGCAATTTAAGTGGAGGAAATCAACAAAAGGTTATTATTTCAAAATGGCTCATTCATGAATCAAAGCTATTATTATTTGATGAACCGACACAAGGTATCGATATCGGTGCAAAAGATGAAATCTACAAAATTATGAAGGAATTAGCGAATCAGGGAACGACCATCATTGTAGCTTCTTCTGAAATCGATGAACTCCTTGCCGTTTGTGATCGAGTTCTCGTCATGTTTGAAGGAAGGATTGTAAAGGAATATGCTTCTCCAGCTAATTATAAGAGTGAGATTTTAAATGTAGCTGTTTCTGGAGCTTAAATTGAATCAAAGGAGGTCACCTAATGAATACGAAAATGGAAGTGATTGAAGAGCCACAGCAAAAGCAATTCCAAGCAGCGGGTTTCATGAAAAAATATAATCTATTTTTCATTTTTGTAGGATTTTTAATTATTGGTAGTTTATTATCAGATCATTTCTTAACGACCCAAAATATTTTAAATATCCTTCAGCAGTCAGCATTTGTTGGAATTGTTGCAATTGGAATGACATTTGTCATCCTCATTGCGGGGATTGACCTATCTGTAGGAGCAGTTCTTGCGCTTTCAGGTATGCTTGTATCATTGCTGCTTAGCCAAGGGATGAATCCTATTCTTGCAATTGCAATTACGCTGTTGGCAGGGGCATTTATGGGGTTCTTAAGCGGGTTTATTTCAACAAAGTTTAAAGTACCTGCATTTATTGCAACACTTGCGATGATGGTTAGTGCCAGAGGTTTCGCCTTATTGACTACTGATGGCGAGCCAATCTACGATTTGCCTCCAGCCTTTACAGCATTAGGAGAAAGTCTTGGAAATATTCCTGTTCCTGCAATCATCTGGATTGTGTTAACGATCCTGGCAGTGGTTGTACTAAAGTATACTACATTTGGAAGAAAACTATATGCTGTGGGAGGTAATGAAGAATCAGCTCGGTTATCTGGGATTCCGGTTGAAAAATATGTTACCTCGACCTATGTTCTGTCTGGTACGATGGCGGCTATTGCAGGAATCCTCATGTCTGCTTGGCTGACAGTGGGGCAGCCTACTGCTGGTACAGGTTTAGAACTAGATGCTATTGCAGCGGTAGTTATTGGAGGCACAAGCCTAGCAGGTGGAAAAGGAGGAATAGGTGGTACTTTCATTGGTGTTCTGATTATGAGTATGATTGTTAATATTTTCAACCTTCTCGGCCTTTCTTCTTACTATCAGTCTATTTTTATGGGTGCCATTATTGTAACCGCTTTAATTATGAATCAATTTATTACAAATAAAAAATAGGGGGTAGTTTTTATGAAAAAAAACTTTAGCTTTTTAGCAATTTTTATCTCATTAGTTTTGTTTTTAGCAGCTTGCGGCGGCGGGAGCAGTGAGAGCAGCAGTGAAAGTACCGGTGAGGGAGAAAAAGAAAAGCTTGTTATTGGTTTTTCACAGCCAACACTGGAATCGCCTTTCTATACTGCACTTATTGATGGTGCAAAGGCAGAAGCTGAAAAGCAAGGTGTGGAACTGGTTGTAGTAGATGCTCAAAATGATATTGAAAAACAAAATTCCGATGTTCAGTCTTTAATTACAAAAGGTATAGATGTTCTTTTACTCAACCCTGTTAACCCGGCAGCGGTTACACCTTCTTTGAAGGCAGCAGAACAAGCAAATATTCCAGTTATTGCAGTTGATCGTAATACGAAAGAAGAAGTGGCAGCGTATATTGGTCGTGATAACAAAGAAATGGGTAAACTAGCAGGGCAGAAAGCTGTTGAATTACTTGGCGGTGAAGGCAAAGCACAAGGAAAAATTATTGAAATTCAAGGTGATGCCGGCGGTACAGTTATGCAGGCGCGTCACGATGGTTTCCATGAAATTGTAGAAAAAGAAGCTGGGATTAAAATCATTGAGGGACCTTATAGTAACTATATTCGTGCTGAAGCAGTATCTGCGATGCAGGATTTAATGCAAGCTCACCCTGATGTTAATCTAGTATATGCTCATAACGATGATATGGCTCTTGGAGCAATTCAAGTACTAGAAAAATCAGGAAAGCTAGAAGGAGTTCAAATCGTAGGTATAGATGGATTGATGGAAGCGGTTAAACAAATTAAGAATGGAAAATTTAAAGCAACTGTACTTAACGATCCGATTTCGCTTGGAACTCTGGCTGTACAAAACGCAGTAAAGGTTGGAAGTGGTGAGTCAGTAGAAAAATATATTGATGGCGGTACTGGTTTAATTGATGAAGGCAATGCCGATCAGTATCTAGATGATACGAAGAAATTTGCAGAAATTAAATAGGAGTGATTTAATTTGAAGCTTGAAAAATATATTGATCATACTCTCCTGAAGGCCGACGCGACCTTAAATGCAATTGAAAAATTATGCAAAGAAGCAGCGGAATATCGTTTTGCTTCCGTTTGTATAAATCCAGCCTATGTAACAAAAGCCAATGAATTATTAAAAGACTCAGATGTAAAGGTTTGTACCGTCATTGGTTTTCCGCTTGGAGCGAATGTAACTGATGTGAAGATCTATGAAGCCAAAAATGCATTGGCTGAGGGGGCAACTGAATTAGACTATGTTCTAAACATAAGTGATGTGAAGAACGGAGAATTTGATCGAGTTCAAACGGAAATGGCTGCATTTGTGGGATTAAAAGATGATCACCCTGGACTGGTTATTAAAGCCATTCTTGAAACCTGCTATTTAACAGACTTAGAGATTGAGAAAGTCTGTGAAATTGCAAAAAATACAAAAATCGATTTTGTCAAAACTTCTACAGGTTTTGGTTCTGGCGGTGCAACGGAAGAAGCCGTTACACTCATGAAAGCCTCTGTAGGCTCAATAGTTGAAGTAAAAGCATCTGGAGGAGTTCGAACAAAAGAAGATGCCGAAAAATACATTCAACTAGGAGCTGTCAGAATCGGCACAAGCAATGGGGTCGGAATAGTTAGCCTCACCAACCAGACTGCTGGATCGGGGTATTGAAACGGCCCTTTCATTACTTTGAATTGCGGGGCCATTCCTAAAGACCTTATGGAAAGTGAGCTCTTTGGATATGCAGAGGGGGCATTTATCGGGGGCATGCGTCAAGGGTATAAAGGGAAATTTGAGCAGGCTCAAAAAGGGAACGATTTATCTTGATGAAATTGGTGAAATTCCGCATACGATTCAGGTCGCTTTACTGCGGGTCCTTCAGGAAAAGAAAGTCACTCCGATTGACGGCACTAAAGATGTACCTTTGGATATCCGAATTATTACGGCCATACATCGTGACATTACGGATCTTGTATAACGGACAACTGGAAAGGTAACAGCAGAAAAATACCTTGGCATTCTAAGTAGTACCTTTTATAAAAGGCTGAAGAAGTTTGGAATTTGAGCATGTGATAAATAGGACGGTTCTTTTGCTTTCGTAAGGAAAGTAAAAGAACCGTTTTGTATTTAGCTTGAATCTTAGTGATTATAATTCATGTCTTAGGTTGTTTGGTAATCAGGATGTCACAAAAGGAATCCCACCATCGTTATATTTATGAGCGAGATTAAGAGAGGGAGGTGAAAGATGGCAGAGGAGTGAGCGAAATAGTAACTATTGAAAGGTAGAAATAAAAGGTTAGCTTTAGTCTTGAGGCGTCACGAATGGGCCAATTTTTTATGACCTACTTAATACGCCAGTAGAAAATCAATCAATTTAAAGAAAAGGGGTACAACAATATGACACAACGTATTAATTACATGCAGCAATCTCCGGAATTTGTTAACATGATGATGGCACTGAGCAATGCCGAGAAGGAAAGCTCAATTGAGGAAAAAATCCGTCATCTCGTCCACATTAGAGCTTCCCAAATGAATGGATGCGGATTTTGCCTGGATATGCATATCAAGGAGGCAAAAATCCATGGCGAGAGAGAGCTTCGCCTTTATCATATCCCGATTTGGCGCGAGTCCACTCTGTTTAGCCCACGCGAACGGGCAGCGCTTGAATGGACTGAGATCTTGACAAAGCTGCCTGCACACGGTGTTCCGGATGACATTTATGACAGTGTTCGGGAGCAGCTATCAGAAAAAGAACTATCAGATCTTACCTTCTCTATCATGGCAATCAATGCCTGGAACCGTATCAGCATAGCGCTCAAAGCGGTACCAGGTTCTGCTGACACAGCTTTTGGATTGACTAAAGCTGGGCTATGAGTGGTATAAACCCGTAATAATCATGGGCTTCCACAGGTTATGTCCAAAAAAAATAGACCGGTAAGATGGAAGTGACCATCTTATCGGTCTTCGTATAAAAAGAACCCTAATATAATTATGTTTGTATCCCTGTATGCTTCAGTTTATCTGGGTTTCGGATAATGTATATATTGCGGATCAAATTTCCCTCTGTATGAATGATTCCCACTGTATGAATGCCATCATTGGTTCTTAAGATATAAGCAGGTTGTTCATTAATTTGACTGATTTCCATTTGCAGAGTTCCCTCAACCATTGATGCTTTGCGTAAAACGCCGAGAAGAAAGCGAACAACGCGATCACTCGTTTTAATGGGAAAAATAGCAGCCTTTGCTTTTCCTCCTCCATCAGAGACCAGTATAACATTAGGGTCAAGCATAGAGACCATTCGCTTCATGTTCCCCTGTTTGAGTGCTGCCAGAAAGTCAATAATCAGTTCGCTAGAGGCAGTTTCAGTATGAACAAGCTCTTCAGAGGTAATCCCCATTTTTGCACGTGCACGACTGAACAGTTTACGGCAATTGACCGCGCTTTTTTCCATCAGCTCTGCAATTTCCGCATAGTCGAAGCCAAGTGCCTCACGCAGGACAAAAACAACACGCTCCGCTGGTGAAAGCCGTTCAAGCAGTACGATCATCGCATAAGCCAATAAATCACCCCGCTCGACTGATTCTATGGAATCATCACTCGAACTCGAATGAAACAGGGGCTCTGGAAGCCACTCCCCAAAATACTGCTCCCGTTTTTTGCGCGCTGATTTTTGTAAATCATAACATCGATTTGTGACCATTTTACAAAGATAAGCTTTAGGCTCAGTCAGCTTCTCCTTTGGAACATCATATAATTTCATAAAAACATCATGCACAACATCCTCTGCATCAGAGGCAGATCCTGTCAATTGATAGGCGAGCTTAAACAGCAATCCTTTATATTGCATGTACATTTCTTGCATCATTTCACTTCCAATCTTATTCTGCCAATTGCTGATTCAAAGCAAAGGCTGCAAAAATAAAACGAGGTAAGGAGAGTTTTTGTGACAAAGAGGAGAGGTGTTCCAGAAATTATTACACAAACTTCTTTGTACTTAATATGTGTGTTGGCTTAGGAAAATTTTGTTTATAAACGGCTGTGGAGTTGAAATACCGCATCCCAATAAATATATATCAGAAAATCAAAAAAACGGGTGTATTTACTATAATACTTGGAATTTTATTCATATTATATCTGACCCACGTTGCTTGTAAGTACAAAATATGGTTAATTTGGTTATTAAATGATAAAATTTACAGTTGTAAACCCTAAAGAAATGGGGTCATAATATGAAATCCTACTGGCTATGGATCCTATTAAATGTGGTTGTTTGGCCTTTTGCTATTGCTTATCTTAACCTCCCTATAAATCAATTACCAGTTTACATATTAGGGGTATCATTTTACTTCCTGTTATTTTTTCTCGTTCCATTGATCGAGAAAAAGCCCATTATTTTATTTTTCATATTAGGTACTAATACGGTTATTGCAGCAGCAACCCTGTTTCCCTACAATGATCATTTTAATCCCTTTCTTATTCTCATCCTTTCCCTTCTAATCGCTGAGGGCTTTTATCGACT
>JAPSLU010000025.1 GCA_031180405.1 Bacillus sp. (in: firmicutes)
CAACGTGAAGAAGCAGAAAAGAATGAAGATGAAGATAAAGAAGATAAAGGTAAAGATGGTAAAGATGAAGACCAAGATGATGAGTAATATAGATAAAGAGTAGGTGATTTGATCCTACTCTTTTTTTTGAACTATTTTTATGTATTGACTATTATGTCAGGGTATTTTATTTTAGCAGGAGTTTCCTTGTAATTAAAAAATATACTATCTATTTAGATTAGTTAAATATTTAAAAGAAAACCTAAATTGACTAACTTTTTAATGCAGAAATTTTGCGAATTTTAGTAACCCCTTTTTTTTAACTTGTGATTTTCCCCAAATAAAAGCCCGCTAAAAAAATTGTTGTAATAACAATGAAATGAAAGATTACCCAACCAATCTTACCGTAGCGAAATAATTCACCATCAATTGGTTTTCTTAGATGCTCGGGGATGATTTTTCCTCCTATCCATTCGAAAAATAGGAAATATATCCACCACCATGTATAGGTATCCCACAAATCCCATTCGTAATCATATCTAATTATCGGTGTATACGCTTTTATCAAAGCCTCCGTTCCGACACCCAAATGGACAATAGTCCAATAAAAAGGCACTTTCCACATCCATTGTTTAGGGCTATACCTAACAGCAAACATAACCCCAGCAGGGAATGTTAATGTCATTGTTAGATAAGGAATTTGAAATTGAATTGGTGTAGGGATGTAAGGGAATGAGTAAAATCCTATTTGATAAAAGATATAGCATAAAATAATCGCAACAGCGCTACTTGATAAAAATAATAACCCATAGTATTTCAAATTTATTCTTAAAAAGAAAATGATTCCTATTGCACCAATGATAATTGCTGCGTAATAGGTAATATTAGCGTTCACAATTTAAACCCCTTATTTTTATTTATAACTATTATTTCCTTTAATTCCCAAACAAAACGTATAAAATAAAAAAAGACACCGACTAAGCAGAAAACATGATTGATAGTATAGTATTTGTAGGGTTAAGTAAGTAGCCATCTTTGGATTATAAATGGAATAAGGTGGGTCGATGAACCTGTCCCTCTGTCCCGGAAAAAACAATGTCACAAAACATAACATGAATGTAGAATACCACTTTTATCTTTTGTATAGTGAAGATAACAAAAAGGTAAAGGGGCTGTTGAAATGAAAAGATCTCGAGTTGGCTTTATCACATTTATTATTTTAACGGTAAGAACTGTATTCACATACTAAGAATAGATCGGATAAGAAAGGGGGATGCTGAGTCATCCTCTTTTTTTTGCTTACCAGGACTTATAAAATTCTTGTAATGTGGGTCGGTGCTCGGCATCCAACGCTAGCGCCAAGCCCCAAAGGTCAAAAGCTGAAGACAAATAACACTACCATTCATTCGTCATATGCTTGTTGGGGCTGATCAGGCTAGTGCTCTTGTATTGTGGAATTAAATTAGGCCTGAAATTGAGTCTTGCTTCAATGTGAAGTAAAATAAAAGATAAATTTGTGATATGAAGAAAAGGTGTTTTTATTGAAAAAGTACATTGTAATTGGAGCAGGAATCCTTGGTGCCTCTACTGCTTACCATTTAGCCAAGACTGGAGCAGATGTAACAGTTATTGATCGAAAGGATAGTGGTCAAGCAACAGACGCTGCAGCTGGAATTGTTTGTCCATGGCTTTCTCAACGTCGAAATAAAGCTTGGTATCAATTAGTTAAAAACGGTGCACGATATTATCCTCAATTGATTAAGCAACTAGGAAAAGATGGAGAGGGAGAGACTGGATATAGTCGAGTAGGTGCGATAAGTTTACATCATGATAAGGAAAAATTAGAAAAACTGGCTGAACGTGCTCTAAAACGTAAGGAAGATGCACCGGAAATTGGAGATATCAAAATTTTGACACCGGAGGAGACGAAAGCATTATTTCCGCCGTTATCGTCTGAGTATGGGGCTGTGTTTGTGAGTGGTGGAGCACGTGTTAATGGAAGAGCACTGCGTAATGCGTTAGTTCAGGGAGCTAAAAAGAATGGTGCCATATTTATTGAGGCTAATGCTATTTCATTAATTAATGATGGAAGCAAAATAATTGGAGTACAAGTAGAAAATGATTCACTACAAGCAGAACAAGTTTTTGTGACAGGTGGAGCTTGGGCAACTGAATTAATCGCGCCTCTAGGTAAGAAATTTCTAGTCAAACCACAAAAAGCACAGATAGTTCATCTTGAAATAGTGGGAGAAGATACAGGTTCTTGGCCTGTTGTGATGCCTCCAAATAATCAGTACATTTTGGCTTTTGAAGAAGGACGAATTGTTGTCGGGGCAACACATGAGGATGATGCTGGGTTTGACGGTCGAGTAACAGCAGGTGGTTTACAAGAGATCTTAACAAAAGCATTAGAAATTGCTCCTGGCTTACAAGAAAGTACCCATCTAGAAACAAGGGTAGGCTTTAGGCCATTTACTCCAGGTTTCTTACCTGTCATCGGGCCACTCCCTGAATTTGAAGGACTCCTCTTAGCCAACGGGTTAGGTGCATCTGGTTTAACGAGTGGGCCATATCTTGGCAAGGAGCTCGCAAATCTTGCCTTGGGGAAGGAACTGGAAATTGATTTGAGTCTCTATGATGTTGCGAATGCGATAGAATAAAAAGGGTGAGCAGTTTAAATTTGCTCACCCTTTTTATCTTTGACACCTAGCGCCTATCAACTTCAGATCTCCCCATAATAAGTCAACATTGGTTCGGAAAGCTTACCGTGTCGTGTTTTCTTATCTCAGTCGATGCTCCTAGCTGATCAAGGCGCTTGCGCCTTTGAACTTAACGTCGATGTTGGAATAGGTCAATGGCACCTAATACTACGTGAGCCAGACCAAAACCGAAAACAGTGTTAGCGACCATTTTATTTGAGCCGCGTCTTTGTTTTAAGGCATATCCAGTAGCAGTAACAACTGAACCTAATGCTGTTGGTATGATTCCTTCACGAATATTCATGTCATTTCCCCCACATCGTTGTTATTGGTGTGAAACACCATATATTAGCATGTACTTATTCTTGAAAAATAACCTGATATTTTAGGTAGCATATACCATAACCTTCACTGTGAAAATACTAAGTTGATAGAGAAAATAAACACTAAATCCAACAATTGTGAAAAATACTAAAAAGATAGCTGGTACTACGCTTTTCAACATCATATAAACCTCGCAATCTAGTAAGATAATAGCATTATGTCCAATGCAATAGCCTTTATACACAAAAGATAAATATTCATTATTTTTATTTCAGGAAAAACTAGTAAAATCTCAAATGTAAACGTATAATATTTAGTAAATATATAAAAAAGATACTAAATTATTAAGGTGATAATAATAGACAGTAATGTCTCAATGCAAATGTTATCAATGATAAAATAACGGTTTAATTTTACTAAAGAATTTGGGTGAAGTTATGGCAACAATAAAAGATATTGCTGGAAAAGCTGGTGTGTCACCAGCAACGGTTTCTCGAATCTTAAACAATGATACAACCTTATCTGTTGGAGAAGATACAAGAAAGCGAGTATTAGAAGCAGCAGCGTTTTTAAACTATAAGCCAACTAGGAAAAGAAATAATAATAAAGACGATTCAGATACCTTTGAAATTGGGATTATCTCAGCAATAACGCAGGAGGAGGAAGTGCAGGATCCTTATTTTATGTCAATTCGTTTAGGAGTAGAAATTGCTTGTGCAAAGTTTCCTTTTAAAATAAAGACTGTCATCAATGCAGGAAATCATGGTTCATTTGATGATTTAAAACACTTAGATGGAATCATCGTTATTGGAGGAATTGATCCTTCATCTGTTCAGGAATTTTGCAATACCAATAAGAATATCGTATTTATTAATCATCTACCTGAGAACGGTGAATATGATACTGTAGCTTCAGGCTTAGATAAAGCAACTGAAGATGTGCTAAATTATTTGCTTGAACTGGGCCATTCTGAAATTGGATTTATTGGAGGTAAAGATAAATTCAACAGGCTATATGATAATAAACCAATGGGAGAAACCCAAGATATTAGAAAATTAGCATTTGATAAGGTAATGAAGCAAAACCAGCTTTATCAACAAGAATTTGTTCACATAGGTGAATGGGGAGCAACAAGTGGCTATCAGCTTATGAAGCGAGCTCTAGAAGCAGAAAAATTACCAACTGCAATTGTCTGTGCTAGTGACCCAATGGCAATCGGTGCTATGAGAGCTTTACATGAAGCAAAGATTAAGGTACCACAAGATATGTCTGTTATAAGTTTTAATGATATAGAAGCAGCTGAGTTTCTAAATCCACCTTTATCGACTGTTAGAATCCATACCGATGAAATGGGAAAAACAGCAGTAAAACTTTTATATGATCGTATAAAGGGGAGAGAAATTCCAATTAAGGCTGTGCTAAGTACAGAGTTAGTAATTAGAGATAGTTGTTGTAAAGTTAAAAAATAGTGTAGTTGAAGAACCTCTGTGACATAAGAATAGAGGTTCTTTCATATAATTTTGTTGCTGCAATATATATGTTTTATTTTTAAAGAGGAAAATGAATGATTGTTCTTGATCTTGCGCTAAGATCTATTATATAATGAAATCAAAGATTAGTTAACCGTTTAACCGGAGGGAAAATGAGCCGAAAAATAACAATACGTGATGTAGCAAAATATGCTGGGGTTTCACCCGCAACGGTTTCCTATGTAATTAATGGTGTTAATAAGGTTTCAGAAGAAACAAAGGAAAGAGTTTTGCTTGCTATTAGTCAGTTAAACTATCAACCTGATTTCACAGCGATTAGCTTATCGAAGAGAAAATCAAATATGATTGGTGTTATTATGCCACTGGTAGGAGATACTCTTGCACCTATATTAAAAGAAAATCAGTATTTTAATGAATTACTAAGTGGAGTCGAGTTTGTCTGCCGTAAGAGCGGCTATGATTTTGTCATATCAGGGATTTCGAAATCTGAGGAATGTAAAAATTGGGTGATGAGACGAAACCTGGATGCTCTAATTGTTTTAGGGAAATTTCCCTTACACGTTTTCAAAGAAATGAAAACGCTGTCTATACCCTTGGTTTTTGTAGATTCCTTTGAGGATTATGTATATGAGTATCATAATATCCGAATTGACGACGAACTTGGAGGGTATTTAGGTACTAAGCATTTACTGGATTTAGGTCATCGGAATATTTGCTTTGTCCCTAATGGTAGGGTGGATTATGCTGTAGATGGACAAAGGTTTTTAGGGTTTAAACGAGCCTTAAATGAAGCCGGTGTGACCTTTAAAGATGAGATGGTTTTTGAAGGAAGACTTAACTCATTTGAAAATGGTTATCTAATTGGCAATGAATTAGCCAAGAATGAAAAGATAACAGCTATATTCACTTCGTCAGATATTACAGCTTTAGGGATCATCAAATCTATTAGTGATCATGGCAAAAGAATTCCAGAAGACATATCAATTGTAGGCTTTGATGATTTAATGATTAGCCGGTATTCCTCACCAAGTTTAACTACGATTCGCCAAGATGTATTTCGAAAAGGGTCTGTTGCAGCCGAAACAGCCATTCATGTGATAGAAAATGAAAATGTGAAGTCAGAAGAGATTATGCTTTCAGTAGAGCTAGTTGTTAGGGATTCGACAACAGCAGCTAAATAACGATTTTAAGGAGGTGAACTCATCTAATCTCATTTTAGAATAATGATTTTTTAACCGGTTCACTAAATGAATGAAAAAATAAATTAAAGATTAGGGTGGATATGATGACAAAAGTAACAGTTTGGAATGAAAATAGACATGAACAGAAAAATCCTGTAGTAAGTGAGATTTATCCTAAAGGAATTCACGGAGCGATTGCCGAATTTCTACAAGAAGACAATTATGAAGTAAGAACAGCTACATTAGATGAAGCTGAACATGGGCTAACAGATGAAGTTCTAGAAAATACAGATGTACTCGTATGGTGGGGACACCTTGCTCATCATGAAGTGGAAGATTCTATTGTAGAAAAAGTTCAACAAAGAGTGTTAGATGGAATGGGTCTTGTTGTTTTGCATTCTGGACACTTCTCGAAAATCTTCAAAAAGTTAATGGGGACTAGCTGTGATTTGAAATGGCGTGAAGCAGATGAAAAAGAGCGTCTGTGGGTTGTAGATCCAAGCCATCCAATTGCTGATGGAGTTGGTGAGTACATCGAGCTAGAGAAAGAAGAGATGTATGGTGAGCACTTTGATATCCCAGCTCCAGATGAATTGATCTTTACTAGCTGGTTTGAAGGTGGAGAAATTTTCAGAAGCGGATGTGTATTCAAACGCGGTAATGGAAAGGTGTTCTATTTCCGACCAGGACATGAGACATATCCAACTTACCATAACGAACAAGTTCAACTTGTTATTAAAAATGGCGTGAAATATGTAAGCCCTGTCAACCGTAACCGTCCTGTTTATGGAAATGCAAAGCCATTAGAAGCGATTTTAGCAAAGTAATTTTTAATAGCTAGCAAACTTAAAACCAAACAAAAAGTAGAAGGGGAAATACTCCCCTTCAGTCAAATGGAGGAATTCATTATGGGTAAAGTACGAGTTGGAGTAATTGGTTGTGGGAGTATTGCGCAATACCGTCATCTTCCGGAATATGCAGCAAATCAAGATGTTGAATTAGTAGCTGTATGTGATATCGTAGAAGATCGCGTGAAAGAAGTGGCAAATAAATATGGTGCTAAAGCATTCACTGATTATAAAGAACTTATTAATAGCGGAGAGGTAGACGCGGTTAGTGTGTGTACACCAAACTACTTACATGCACCTATATCTATTGAAGCGTTAAACAATGGCCTTCACGTTTTATGTGAAAAGCCAATGGCAACTTCTCAAGAAGAAGCAGATGCAATGATCGAAGCTGCTAAAAAGAATGATAAAAAATTAATGATTGCTCATAATCAACGTTTCGTACGTTCACATCAACTTGCACGTCAAATAATTGAAAGCGGTAAAATCGGTAAAATTTATAGTTTCCGTACAGCATTTGGTCATCCAGGACCTGAAGGCTGGAGCGTAGATGGAAGAGATAGCTGGTTCTTCGAGAAGGAAAAAGCTTATATTGGTGCAATGGGTGATTTAGGTGTTCATAAAACAGACTTGATGCGTTATTTACTTGGAGAAGAAATTGTTGAGGTTGGTGCATTTATTGAAACAACTGCAAAGGACTTCGCCGATGTAGATGATACGGCTGTTTGCGCGCTTAAAACAGAAAGCGGAATCATTGGAACACTTGCAGCGAGCTGGTCTTACACGGCTAAAGAAGATAATTCAACTATTATCTATGGAGAAAAAGCAATCCTTCGTTTAGAAGATAACCCAACTTATTCATTGGTTGTTCAATACACAAATGGTGAAGTTGTGAATTATGAATTAGGTAAAATTCAATCAAATGATGAGGGTGGTCAAAACACAACTCATGTAATTGATAACTTTGTAACATCAATTGTTGAAAACTCAGAGCCTCCAATTAATGGTGAAGAGGGAATGAAATCATTAGCTGTTATTCTTGCAGCAATTAAATCAAATGAAACAAAAACAATTGCAAAAGTATTTGAGTGATATTATGAGTAAATTACGAATTGGAATTATCGGTGTAGGTGGAATTGCGCAAGGGCGACATATTCCAGCCTTTCAAAGCTTCTCTGATGACTGTGTAATCACAGCAGTCAGTGATGTGAATAAAGAGAGAGCACAGGAAGTTGCGACAACACATCAAATTGAATATGTGTTTGAGGATTATCGAGATATGTTTGGGCATGTAGATGCAGTATGCATTTGTACGCCAAATAAGTTTCACGCAGAAATTACAATTGCTGCTCTAGAGGCAGGAGTGAACGTTCTTTGTGAGAAGCCAATGGCACTTTCTGCAGAAGAATGCGAGCTAATGTTAGAAGCTTCTAAACGTTCTGGGAAAGTATTAGCGATTGCTTACCATTATCGTTTTATAAAAAACTCTCAAGCAGCAAAACAACTGATGGAAGAAGTGGGAAAACCACTTGTTACTAGAGTTCAAGCATTGAGAAGAAGGAAAGTACCTGGCTGGGGAGTATTTACAAATAAATCTCTTCAAGGTGGGGGAAGTTTGATAGATTATGGCTGCCATCTACTAGACTTAGCCATCTGGTTAATGGGTAGTCCAAAGTATGTTGAAGTTAACGGCAGCACATATAATGTTTTAAGTAAAACGCCAAATGGTGTAAATCAATGGGGCACCTTTGATCATGAGACCTTTGATGTCGATGATCACGTGACTGCATACATTAAGTTTGAAAATGGTGCATCCCTTTTATTAGAAACATCATGGGCAGCAAATATTTTAGACGATCAAGAACATGTTAGTATCTCAGGAGTAGATGGCGGTATAAGTGTATTTCCACTTGAACTTTACACAGCGAAAAATGGAATGTTAATGAATTCCCAAGCTGCTTGGGTACCTGGTGAAGATAATCCTGGTGTTGCACAAACGAAAAATTTCATTGATGCTTGCCGTGGAGAAGCTGAGTTAGTTGTTAAACCCGAAGAAGCACTACAAGTTTCTCAGATTATTGATGAAATCTATAAATCTGCTGAAAGTTTAAACGCATAAAGATTGTCCACTCGTAAATGATGGTTTTGTCCTAAGACTTTTTGTAAATTGTTGTTTTTATATGTTCTCTGCAGAAAAACTATTTAGGTTGATTGAAGCGAGCAACCTATAGCGAAAATCAACCAACCGAATACTTATTTCATAGTCACAAAGTTTACAAACACAGTCTTTCGAAAAATATTCTAGCTTAATCCAAATTATAGGAGGAATTCCCATGAAATTAGGCGTTTTTACAGTTCTTTTTAATGATAAATCTTTTGAAGAAATGTTAGATCGGGTAAAAGCATCTGGTCTTCATGCCGTAGAAATCGGGACTGGTGGATATCCTGGAAATACACATTGTGAACTAGATGCTTTATTAGAAAGTGAAGAAAAGCGTAATGACTACTTAGCTAAAATTCAAGAACGTGACTTAATCATTAGTGCATTCAGCTGTCACGGAAACCCGCTTTCTCCTGATAAAGAAATGGCAAAAGACCATCATGACACTATCATGAAAACGATCAAACTGGCATCTCTAATGAATGTACCTGTTGTGAACACATTCTCAGGTACACCTGGTGACAGTGAAGATGCAAAATATCCAAACTGGCCTGTAACACCATGGCCAAATGAATATGGAGATGTGTTAAAGTGGCAGTGGGAAGAGAAGTTAATTCCTTATTGGAAAGAAGTCGGAGCATACGCACAAGAGCATAATGTGAAAATCGGTTTAGAGTTACATGGTGGTTTTTTAGTACATACACCATATACAATTCTTAAGTTGCGTGAAGCAACTTGTGATGCGATTGGTGCAAATTTAGACCCAAGTCATCTTTGGTGGCAAGGAATCGATCCAGTTGCAGCAATCAAAATTTTAGGGAAAGCAAATGCAATCCATCATTTCCACGCAAAAGATACGTACATTGATCAAGATAATGTAAATATGTATGGATTAACGGACATGCAGCCATATGGCGAAGTTCAAACAAGAGCATGGACCTTTAGATCTGTTGGTTGTGGACACAGCTTAACAGAGTGGAATGATATTATGAGTGCACTCCGCACATATAACTATGACTATGTTGTGAGCATCGAGCATGAAGACCCAATTATGTCAATTGACGAAGGTTTTGACCGTGCAGTTACAAATCTTAAGTCAGTATTAATTAACAACCAGCCATCTCAAATGTGGTGGGTATAAATTAGAAGTTTTCCCCTCTTTTATAAAGAGGGGTTTTCTTTTTTTGAAGAAAATCTGTATGATGGAATAGATTCGTGTGACGGAAATAAAAGAAGTAAAGGTGAACAAATGTCTAATCCAATTCGAATACAGATAAAATCAAATTATGTAAAGTTATTTAAAGCGGGATATCCTCTTATCAATAATGAGGCAATCAAAAACAATGATGCGTTAAAACAAGAAGGGACGATTATTGATCTTTTTGATGAAAGAAATCAATTTATTGCAAAGGGGTATTATGGAAAACAAAATAAGGGAAGAGGCTGGGTTCTAAGCCATAATCAAAAAGAAGTGATCGATCAATCATTTTTTAATAAAAAGCTTAAAGCAGCTTTTGAAGCTCGCCAGTCACTTTTTGATGACAATGATACGACTGCTTTTCGTTTGTTTAACGGGGAAGGAGACGGAATCGGTGGATTAACAATTGATTGCTATGAGGATGGCTATTATGTTTTAACCTGGTATAGTGAAGGGATCTATACGTTTAAAAATGAAATAATAAAGTCACTCAGCAGTATTGTTGATTACAAAGGTATTTATGAAAAGAAAAGGTTTGATGTAAAGGGTACCTATATTGAGGATGATGACTTTGTTACAGGGGAGCGAGCTAATTTTCCTCTTATTGTGAAGGAAAACGGTATTCGCTTTGCTGTTTATCTAAATGATGGGGCAATGGTAGGCGTGTTTCTTGACCAGAGAGATGTCCGTAAGGCAATCCGTGATAAATATGCAAAAGGAAAAAATGTCTTAAATACATTTTCTTATACAGGAGCGTTCTCTGTTGCAGCAGCACTTGGTGGAGCAGTAAAAACAACAAGTGTTGATCTTGCAAATCGAAGTAAAGCAAAAACGATTGAGCAGTTTAGCGTTAATAATCTTAATCATGAAGCACACAGCATTATTGTAGAAGATGTATTTAATTATTTTAAATATGCGGTTAGAAAGAAGCTGTCTTTCGATATGGTCATTTTGGATCCTCCAAGCTTTGCACGTTCGAAGAAGCATACATTTAGCGCAGGAAAGGATTATCCTGAGCTATTGCAACAAGCCATTCAAATTACGGAAAAGAATGGAATCATTGTCGCTTCCTCAAATTGCAGCACGTTCGGTATGATAAAATTTAAAGGATTTATTGAGAAGGCTTTTCAAGAAAGTGGGGAAAAGTATAATATTCTTGAAGAATTTAGTCTGCCAAAAGATTTTAAAACTATGAAGGAATTTAAGGAAGGAAACTATTTGAAAGTAGTTATTATCAAGAAAGTATAAATACAAGAGACTGACATATAAGGATGATGTCAGCTCTTATTAGTATGGTATAAAAAGGCTGCGACCTGATAGAGTTAATTGATAATCAGGTAGGATTTGTACTCTTTAATAATATCCTCGCGCTTACTAAGGAGTGCACGGTATTCCTTTAATAGCTTAAAATTGCTTCGATCTTTCACCCACTCTGAAAATGCACGTTCGCACTCTTTTGAAATGGCTGATAATTCATCGTTAATCTCATTCAATTTCATAATTTGAACATGCTTAACCATGTAGTTACCCACCTTTCTCAAATATTCGGTAGAAGAAGTTGTCACTATCTTGTTTTTATTGTTGATAATAGGGTAATACCCAATATTATTAAGGTGTAAACATTAAAGAAACATTTTCTTTATGGCGTACGGATTGTGAAAAGAATGATGGTTGCATAAGTTGGCGAATTGAGATTATTTCTGGGGAAATATGACGAAATACTGATTCATATATTAAGTGGAGAAAAATTTAGCTATACTATGATTACTTGTTAGTTTTATTTTTGAAAATAACGATGTTAAAGCTGTTGTCGATTTAAGTAAGATGTATGAGAGTTGTAATCAATAGATGTTTAATAGAGAAAAAATAACTACTCAATAGGTATGTTCTTTAAAAGCAAAGGAGATCAATTTACATGACACAAATAAACTTTTTACAAGAATTAGAACCTTTTATTCAAGATAACTGGAAAAAGGTCAATTTTCAGGAGCCGACTGCAATTCAATTAAAAGCGATACCATCTATTTTAGAAGGAAAGGATGTTATTGCTGAATCTCCAACGGGAACAGGAAAAACGCTAGCATATGTCTTACCGTTGTTAAATAAAGTGGATGTAGGCCGAAAAGCTGCCCAAATAGTTATTTTAGCTCCTTCAAGAGAGCTTGTTATGCAAATATTTGAAGAAGTAAAGAAATGGTCTGAAGGTAGTAGCATCACGAGTGGCTCCTTTATTGGAGGGGCCAATATAAAAAGGCAAGTTGAGAAATTAAAGAAAAGTCCTCAAGTCATTATCGGGACACCAGGGAGAATACAAGAATTAATTAAAATGAAAAAGCTAAAAATGCATGAAGTAAAAACAGTGGTATTGGATGAAGGTGACCAACTTCTTACTTCAGAGCATAAAAAGACAATTCAAGAGATTATTAAATCAACACTAAATGAACGACAAGTTGTATTGTTCTCTGCTACATCAAATGAAAGCACAGAATCCAAAGCTAGAGATGTTATGAAAAAAAATCCGGAAATCATTAAGGTGAGCAGAGAGGAAATTCCAGTTGGCCAAGTAGATCATGTGTACCTTGTATGTGAACAAAGGGAAAAAGCACAAATACTTGAAAGATTAGTGAAAAACATTCCTATGAAAGCATTAGGATTTGTAAAGGATATAGGTAATTTGAATGTATTGGGTGAAAAGCTTGAATATAATGGGGTTGATGTCCACCTTTTACATAGTGATACAAAGAAAGAAGAACGTGAGGCTGCTTTAAAAAGCCTTAGATCAGAAAAACAGGGACTTTTACTTGCAACAGACGTTGCTGCTAGGGGTCTTGATATAGCAGAATTATCACATGTTATCCATTTTGATCTTCCTTCAAGTAGCTCACAGTATATTCATCGATCAGGAAGAACGGGACGACAAGGAGCTTCAGGTACAGTTATCTCTATTGTGACCGAGAGAGAAGAGAGAGAACTTAAGAAGTTAGCAAAAGAGCTTGAGATCACGCTTGTTAAAAATGAATTATATAGAGGCGAATTAGTCGAGAAATAAAGAGTAGAGAAGGATCTTGCAGAGTTTGTGAGATTCTTTTTTATCGTTTAGTAAATTATAGAATTCTTGTACTGTTTATAAACGCTTACTTTTTGCGAAAAAAAAGATGCCTAACACCTCAAGATTATATTTGCCCTAGCCTAATTAAGACTCTTGCGCTTTTGTTCTGTGGGAAATGGAAAATAAAAACACGCTACTCTATATGAGCAACGTGCTTTCTTACTAACATGGTGTAGGTCTTGATGTAATAATACTTTATGTTGTTGATGGGTTTGTTATACATATTTTTAGAAAGAAATGCCATAACTGTTTAAACTGGTTTTGTTGCCTAGCTTTAGGATATGCATGTGCAGTCGTTGCGACAGGAGGTAGCGGTTTTAGACTGCCAGCTCCTAGCTCCAGAGGTCAAAGCAACACAAGTGCAGAAAAAGAGCGTCTTCTTAAAATTGCGTCTTATGCAGTCGGAGCTGTACAGGCGCTTGCGCTTTAGTGCTTAATCATCTAATTCCATTCGAATATATTTTCTTGTGCTAGGACCGTATACTCCATCGACAGAAAGGGCTGCATACATTGATTGAAATCTTTTAACCGCATCTTCTGTTCGAGGACCGTAAATTCCATCTACACTACCTGGATTGAAGTTTATTTGCTTGAGGGCTCTTTGTAATTGACGTACAGAATTTCCTTGGTCTCCTGGTCGTAATATACCACTTGGCAGAGGGAAGTCTGGTGCTGATACTCTTTGTTGATTCACTTGTTGTAATTTTGATAATGTGACTTGACCAACTAACCCATCCACTGATAAATTATGGTCCTTCTGAAACTTCATTACTGCATTTTCAGTTTCTTCTCCAAAAACACCATCTGCTCCATATCGTGGTAGTCTATAACCTGCTTTTATGAGCTGCTGCTGAATATCCCGAACAAAAGGGCCTGAAGCACCTTCTCTAATTGGTAATCTCACAGAAGTTCCTTTAACAACCCGTTTTGGTGCAGAAGCTTTTTTAGGTTCATCTTTTGGAGGGCTACTTGTCGTAGCGCCATCGAAGTTTTGAAGAGCTTCAGCGACATCATCTATAAACATGGACCATGAAATTCCATTTGTTCTTAATATGCCAATTGGATCTGATCTCCTAGATGGATCAAGAGTAGCATGTGCGACGATATCTGATTTAGGATCAAGGTTAAATCTGTCACAAAGATAGGCATGATACCAAACGTATCGATCATAAGCAGCATGGAAATTAATTTTACCCCCATGACATAATTCAACTCCAATGGCAGCACTATTTGCATTGGCACCATAAAGTCGGTTGTCAGCCGTAATATTTGAGCGTACATGGTACGCAATCTCAGTTAAGGGGATAATCTCTAATATATATTTATCATCGATAAAGGTGTGGGCAGAAGCATCTGGTTGTTGAGTATCAAAGTAATTACGATTTCCATAGGCTGTAGAGCCTGGATTTCCAGTATCATGACTCACAATGAAGCGGACAGTACTAATACGTTGTCCTGAGCGTGAATTTCCAGTCCGAATATAATCTTGTGTTATCTCATAAGCCAACTTATTAACACCCCTGTCTAAAATTTCATACAAAGCAATACATTGCATTATATGTTTTTTAGATGGAAATGTTAACTTAATAAGTTATCAACATTACCCACAGTATAAACAGATCAAGAAAAAAGAGAGTTCTGTTTATACTGTGGATAACATATTTCCTTATTTTAAAGATACTAACATTGTTATCCACATTATCCACATTTCGTTAGTTT
Organism: Bacillus sp. (in: firmicutes); assembly: GCA_031180405.1. Taxonomy (GTDB): domain Bacteria; phylum Bacillota; class Bacilli; order Bacillales; family Bacillaceae; genus Metabacillus. The sequence goes on from JAPSLU010000025.1 coordinate 14,709, forward strand.
GATTGTCCACAATGTTATCCACAAAAAAAGGAAGTGGAAGACTCCACTTCCTTTGCTTACTATCCATTTCGATTAGTACTTTGTCTTTGATTAGCTGCTTTTGCTCTAGCTTGAGCTTCTAAGTCATCTTGATCAGCTAATTCTCTTGAAAATTCCTCATCCACACCGTCTCTTTTTAGGTTCTTGGGTGTTTGTGGAAGAGTTGTTGAGTTCTTATCACGTGCTTTATGGTTATGTTGATGGCCTCTGCCCATGAAAAAAGCCCCCTTAAAAATATTGAACGTTGAGTTCAAACTTAGGATGGCTTTATTTCATTATTTCATGTTGGAAGTTAGTGTCTGTTCTTACTTATGTATCCACCAGCACGGTCAGCATGTTTAAATTCTCTTGAGTACGTCACTTCTTGCATACTAGATAAAGTACTTTTTGATTTATCTCTCTTTTTCTTTTCTGATGCCACGATGATCACCCTTCCAAAATATAGTATTCATCAGCTAGTTTTGACAAGGGGGAGTGGATTCATACAAATCGTGAAGAAATTCAAAGGGGAATTTGCCTCCTGTAGTGAGAATAGTCTAATCGTTGATAAATCCCCAAGAATCACAAAGAAGTAATCTTGACGGAATTTCTTTTTCACAACAAAAAGGTGGAATTCAAAAGAATTCCACCTAGATGAATATTATTAAGCCTCTTTCAGCTGCTGATCATCTGCTTCAGACGCATTATGATATGTGTAAATTGTGTATTGATCTCGTGTTATCTCAAACAAATTAAATATGTCTTCACCATTATTAATTTGTTCTAGTAAATGTGCTCTTGTTTCATTGGCATTTACAACATAAGGTAATTTTTCCGCTGCTTTTGTTGAACGAACATTTTGTTTACGAATTCGTAAAAAGATCGTTTCAATATCTAGTTCGTAGAATAATTCATTAAAAAAAGCATCTTTTGCAAGCTTGTTATAGCCTTTGCCATGATATGGTTTGCCGATCCAAGTGCCTAAAAAGCCTGCTTTGTCTTGAATATCGAACAAACTGATTGTGCCGATTGGAGATCCCCATTCGTCTAAAATGGTACGTGAAATTAATTCACCTCGTTCTTCAGCCTCAATCGTTTGTTTCGTTAAGAATAGGTATTCTTCAAAAGAATTTGCTTTATGACGCACAAAAGGGAAGACATCGGGGTGAATCATGTGTTCATAAAGTGTATGACTATCATAAATATCACGTTTTTTTAGCATCTGGATCCCTCCAACCTGAGGGCAGACTCCACGTGATATGTCGTCTCCACCCTCGAAATTTTTTATGTTACTTTACCTTCAAAAAATTTCGGGGTGGGAATCGAACCCACTAGAACCAGTAAAGCTGGTGGCGCACCATTTGCCTTCCCAATACTAGATTTAATTGTCATTTAATAGAGAGTTCAATGATAGAACTCAACTTATTGCGTAGCTTCCATGAAGTATCATACGGCATTTTAAATGAAAAAGATACTCCTTTTTTGTCGAATTCAAAAAAAATTTTATTTATCTTAAAATAGTTGTTGTTTTGCTTGATTTTCTATTCTCTTGGTAAATTACTCGGGTGCTAAAACATTGAAAATAAATGTTTTAGCACGTTAAATCAAAACAGTTTAAAAATGTGTTAGTACGTAATAAAGTAATAGCAGAATAATATTTTTTTGTCACTTTTTATACACGATGTTTCCATCGATCATCGTTAGTTCTGGTTTTGCCAGATAGTGAAATGGGTGGTAATTCCATAGAACGAGGTCCGCGTCTTTGCCAATCTCTATGCTACCAATACGATCTTCAACTCTTAAATTACGAGCAGCAGTAATTGTAATCCCTTCTAAAGCTTTTTGTTCATTAAATCCTTCTCTAACGGCGAGTGAGGCACAAAGGTTTAGATATTGAATTGGTGTATAAGGATGATCGGTTGTAATCGAAACTTCCACACCTTTTTCAGAAAGTGCTTGATAGGTTTCCCAGGTTTTATTTTTTAATTCAATTTTTGATTTTCGAGTTAACGTTGGTCCAACACATACTTTTAAGTGTTTTCCTATTAACTCATCGGCAATTAAATGTCCTTCGGTACAGTGTTCAATTCGGTAGTCTAGACTGAATTCCTCTGCAAAACGGATGGCACTTAAAATATCATCTGCTCTATGAGCATGGATGCGAACAGGAATTTCTTTACGTAATGCCTTCTTTATTGGAAGGGAGCGAAAGTCTTCTTTTTTATCACAGTATTTTGCCATGTAGAATGCTTCTCGTAGCATGCCCATGATACCCATTCTTGTAATCGACTCTTTATTCCCATGACTATGCATTCGTTTTGGATTTTCGCCAAGAGCAATTTTTAATCCGGCAGTTTCTTGAATAACCATCTTTGAAATATTGATCCCAAACGTTTTAATGACGGATGTCGTTCCTCCAATGACATTCGCACTTCCTGGCATAACATGTGCGGTTGTAATTCCGTATTTTATTGCATCCTTAAAAGCGGGATCCAATGAATGGACGCCGTCTAATGCACGTATATGAGGGGTAATTGGCTCAATCGTTTCGTTCGCGTCATTACCTGCCCAACCAGTTCCTTCATCATAAAGCCCAAGATGGGTGTGAACATCGATAAAACCAGGAAATAAATATTTATCCTTACACACAATGACTTCAGTTTCTTCAGTTGGTTCTAAGTTTTTCCCAATTGCTTTTATTTTCCCGTTTTCGACTAGAATATCTGTCTCATAAACTGGTGGTGATGTAATGGGATAAACAGTTGATTGTTTAAAAAGTGTTGATTTCATACTATTTAGCTCCATTCTAATTTATTCTACTAACTACCTATTGCACTTGCATTAATAAATACGGAATACTTCTTGTTTAAAGAACTGATAATTGAATAAATAGCTTTAGTTGTAATAACTTTGCTTTTACAATTTGCTGTTTTGCCTTTTCAGTCAAGCGATCATTTATTGATTTACAAGCTAAATTAATGATGACATCAGCTCCCTCCAAAGCTAGGGAAGGATTCAATGAATCTGAAAGACATTGAATAAAATGTAAGTTCTTTTTGGAAGCAGTTTTTTTACTTCGTGTTAAAATATAAACGTGATGAATTTTATTTAAGAAATATTGAGTTAAATAATTTTTGATAAAACCTGTACCACCTGGAATAGCAATTTTTATAGTATCACTAAAAATCTATTTCCTTCATTTATACCCTGTTTATTAAAAAACTCCACTAATCGATGTGTTATGAATATCAAATAGTTTGTAGGTGAGACAGATCATGGCGATTATTACAAAAATCACTACCCAAAAGCAGTCAACGGAACGTTTTAATATTTACTTAGACGATGGTCAAGGTGAAAAATATGCATTTAGTGTTGATCAAGATGTTTTAATTAAATACAATCTTCAAAAGGGTAGAGAGATTGATGAAGTAGAAATAGAAGAGATCCAATATGGTGATCTTAGTAAAAAGGCTTATAATAAAGCATTAGAGTTTCTAAGTTATCGTATGCGTTCCACCAAAGAAGTGGCTGAACATTTGGCAAAAAAAGAATACAGTGAGGTTATTATTCAGGAAGTGATCTTCAAACTAAAGGAATATCGATATGTTGATGATCTGGAATTTGCGATTGCTTATGTTCGAACCCAGAAGCAAACGAACGGTAAAGGTCCTAGTGTGTTAAAAAGGGAGCTTGCTGGTAAAGGTATAGATCAGACATCAATTGAACAAGCTCTATCCGAATACAATGGCGACGACCAGCTACAAGAAGCGATTCACCATGCTGAAAAGCTATTAAAGAAGACAAACAAAATATCCTCAGTTCAGCTTAAGCAAAAAATTGAGCAGTATTTAATGAGGAAAGGCTTTCCTTTTGATATTATTTCAAGTGTATTAGAGGAAGTCCAATATGAACAAGATGAATCAGAGGAATGGAATGCATTAGTTAAACATGCTGAAAAGGCACAAAGAAAATATCAAAATGAGGATCCATATCAATATCGATTAAAAATGAAGCAGTTTCTATACAGAAAAGGCTTCCCTATCGATATAATTGAAAAATTTCTTGAGGGTCATGAATAAACAGCAGGGGGGATATGATAATGTTAACAAAGCGTTATAGTGAGATGACTGAATACGAATTGAAAACTGAAATAGCTGCTCTTAAGGAGAAAGCAAGAAAAGCGGAACAGTTAGGGATTGTGAATGAATTTGCTGTGTTAGAACGCAAAATTACGATGGCAAAGTCATATTTGCTGAATCCTAAAGATTATAAGGCAGATGAAGTATATGAAATTGAAGGGGCGCCTGGAGAGTCGTTCAAGATCAATTATATGAATGGTATTTTTGCTTGGGGTTATCGATTATCCACACCTAATCATGAGGAAGCATTGCCAATTTCGATGCTGATGAAAAAGGTGACTCAATAGAAAGTTCCGTGTATAGGAACTTTCCTTTTGAGTCTGCCTTTAACTTATTAAGACTGCTTTCTAGTTTGTCTTTTTAAAATGATGAGGTCTTGGGTCTGTTGTGTTTGCCCGTTTACTTGAGCATGTGCATGCTTTGGATTAGCCCAAGGCTGACTGAATGCGTTAGAATACAAATTGTCGTAGAATCTTTTCCTACTATTTGAACCCATTCTTAAGCACCTCCGCAAGTTTGTATAACGATTTAAGAGTAAGGATTTTCACGTTGACCAGATGCTCTCATCCTTTCTTGTGGGTGAGAGTTAGTTGTCCCGTTTGCTCTTTTTGAAGCAAATTCATCTTTAGCTCTTGGTTCGCCTTCAAACTTGTTGTTGCTCATATTCGGAAATCCTGATGCTTTGTTACGCAACACAATCCCCTCCAAATCATCATTTATTAGCTTCACTAATTGAAGCGTACTTATAGTATGGTTGCAAATGGGTGAAATATAAGTAGAGAATCCTGCCTAGAGGTGAGAATAATGGAAGATTATTTTGAGCGGTTAACGAATGAGTTACTTAGTAAAAATAAAAGTTTGTCTTATGCACAAGCACGAACTTGGGTGGAACTGCTATGGGAAGATTTTGAATCCACTCAGGCTAAAACAGGTAAAACCTATCAGGGAAAAGCCATGACTGAGACAGTGGTTAGGCAATTAATTACTCATTACGGTGATAAGCTTCATGAGTTTATTGCAACGAATCCTAAATATAGTCATTTGTTAAATAATAATGACTATTTAAAGCATTAAAACAAGGACTGTTTTTTGGGAAATTTGTGGCTATGTAACATGTATTAGTGGATGGTTGATTTCAACTCCAGAATGCTCGCTTTCCGCGGGGCGTGCGGTGAGCCTCCTCGTCGCGCAGCGTCTGCATGAGTCTCGCACCTTTCTCCAATCAACCTAAATAATTTTGTTCAAAAAAAACTATCTAATCTAACCAACAGTTCTTACAGCAAAGAGCCAAAATGTAAAAGAGGATGACTATTTCTATACAGTCATCCTCTTTACATTTTTATTCTGGAATAAGCTCAAGCTTTTTACGGAGCTTTTCTTCACTAAAGATCCAGCCTGTATAAGAGCTTACGATATTTAAATCAGTGTCTAATTGAACAATAGCGACAAAAGGATAGTACCCTTTGCTTCGGTAACGAAGGTCGATAAATCGGACCTCATAGTGGTCGCTGAATTCTTCAACTTCCCAACGATACACAGGTGAAAAAGAAAGGAATGCTGATATATTGTCATCTTCCTCTGCAGCCTTTATAACCTCTGTTTGAGGAACAGGGATTCGTTCAAATTCATCTAGAAAAATAATGTTCCCATTTTCAGAACGAGCCACGTGAAATCTTTTTTCAGTCATGATGGCGATATGCCAATGACGAAAGCGCATGGTTGGAGAAATAATAATTTGCTCGATATTTGGGATGGTTTTGTGTAAACGACGAACAATATTTCTTTGCATGGCAAAACGGATGATATAGTAGCAGATCAAAATGACATAAATGCTAAAAAACGTATAGCCTGGATGACCACCAAAAATCCAAATGATAATTCCAACGACATGCATGAAAAATATGAATGGATCAAAAGTATTTATAATTCCAAGCGCAATCCATTTCTTGGTAAAAGGTCGTAGCGCTTGAGTACCATATGCATTAAAAATATCAACAAACACGTGGAGAATAATCGCAAGTAATGTCCAAAGGTATAAATGGAGAAGATTGCTTTCAGGTATAAAAATGGTAAGTATACCAGTAATTAGAAATGACCAAATAAAGATTGCTGGGATAGAATGGGTAATACCCCTATGATTTCGAATATATTTTGCATTATTTCGTAATTTTAATATAGTATCAAGGTCAGGTGCTTGTGATCCAATGATCGTACCAAACATGACAGCTTGTGCAGTTGGGGTGTCAATACCGACAACAGGATCGAGTGTAGCTAAGCCACCGAGTGCAATCCCCATGACCACATGTGTTCCAGTATCCAATTCTTGTACCTCCTTGTTAAATGTGTGAATAGAAAAGGATTGTCCATTAAAATGAAGTTCCTTATTCTGTATTAAAGTTCTTTTGAATTTATATGAAGCAATATTGTCCAATGTGAACATTTCTCGTTACTTTTAAACATTAAGACTTTATATATAATCTATCATGTACTATCCTTATAAAGCGAAAAGATAATAAGATATAGATTTACTATATATTTCCCGATTATGAAGTAATTTAACATCTGGAGGAAAAAAACATATGATAAATGAATTGAAGAACAAGCTGGAAGGCTTTCAAATACAAGAGTTTCAACATGATTTAATTTCTTGGTATATAGCAGAAAAAAGAGATTTACCTTGGCGGAAAGACCAAGATCCTTATAAAATTTGGGTATCTGAAATAATGCTACAGCAAACGCGAGTGGATACAGTTATCCCATATTTTAATGCATTTATTAAAAAATTTCCTACTATAGAGTCGCTGGCGAATGCAGATGAGGAGGAAGTATTGAAAGCTTGGGAAGGACTTGGTTACTATTCGAGAGTAAGAAACCTCCAATCAGCTGTCAAAGAAGTAGCATCTTCCTATTCAGGTATTGTACCGAATACACCTGAGGAAATTTCAAGACTGAAAGGTGTAGGACCTTATACAAAGGGGGCCATCTTAAGTATAGCCTATAATATTCCAGAGCCAGCGGTTGATGGAAATGTGATGAGAGTTTTCTCAAGAATATTATCTATTTGGGAAGATATTGCAAAGCCAAAGACAAGGAAAATCTTTGAAGAGGCCACGTATCAATTGATTTCTAAAGAAGATCCTTCTTCTTTTAATCAAGCAGTAATGGAGCTTGGTGCATTAATTTGTACACCAACCTCACCTTCGTGTTTATTATGTCCGGTACGGGAATACTGTTCAGCCTTTGCAGAAGGGGTACAAACTGAACTTCCTATAAAAAGCAAAAAAAAGAAACCAAAACCATTACAAATGGCTGCTGCTGTGCTTTATGACGCTGATGGTCGCCTTTATATCCATAAACGCCCTAGTACAGGATTATTAGCTAATCTTTGGGAATTTCCGAATGTGGAGATAGTGGCTGAAACAGATCAGTCTTATCGAGAACAATTAAAACAGTTCTTAAAGGAAGTTTATCAAGCTGATGTTGAGCTCTCAGAATTATCAGGAACTGTTGAGCATGTATTTTCTCATTTGATATGGAATATATCTGTGTTTATTGGAAAAATGAAAAATCAGCATGCAAGTCACTTAATACCTGTGACAGAACAGGAATTGGAAAAATATGCTTTTCCAGTATCACATCAAAAAATCTATAAAATCTTTTTAGGGTCTGACAAGTTGTAGTCAGACCCATTTCTTTTAATCATATTGAACTCTTGTACCGTGTGTGTAATCAGCTTCGTTACGTTTTAAACCACCACGAGATGTAATTTCCTCAACAATCTCACGGTGAATTGTTTGTCCCTCAACGTTAAGGTATGGGACCATTTGTTGCAAAGAGTGATGGAAAAAGGCTAACTCTTCTTTATTCCATTCTTTCTTCGAAATCATCGATAATTCAGTCATATCACGACCTACGTACATATACATCCTCCTCATATTGACGAGTTATGTTTTATAACTTTATAATTGATTGTTATGATTAATAAGTTTCTTTGGTGCGAGACTCCTGTGGGAATAGCGGGACAGGTGAGATCCTGCAGTCGCTAGCGACGAGATGCTTACTGCTCGTCCAAAGGAAAACAAGCATCCGGTAGCGGATATCGACCATACCATAGATTTTACAAAGCAACAAAGTTTGCGAAAACAGTCTGCATCTACAACCAGAACATTTATCAACATAGAAGTTTCACTATAGTATCTGATACAATGATGACATCTATTCGATTTAATACATATAAGGAGCTGACAATATGAGCCAAGGGAATAAAGTAGCACTCATTACAGGGAGCAGTCGTGGAATTGGGAGAGCTGTTGCCCTTCGATTAGCGGAAAAGGGATATGATATTGTTGTCAATTATGCACGTAGTAAAACAGCGGCATTAGAAGTTGTTGAACAAATTGAAAAGCTAGGTGTAAAAGCTATTGCAGTCAAAGCAAATGTTGGAAAACCGGAGAAAATTAAAGAGCTTTTTGCAACAATTGAGGAAGAATTCGGAAGGCTAGATGTATTTGTGAACAATGCTGCTTCTGGAGTTCAAAAGCCTGCAATGGAGCTTGAAGAAAGTCATTGGGATTGGACGATGAACATAAACAGTAAGGCATTACTCTTTTGTGCACAGGAAGCTGCAAAGCTTATGGAGAGAAATGGTGGAGGTTTTATCGTAAGCACGAGTTCTTTAGGATCGATTCGATACTTAGAAAATTATACAACAGTAGGTGTTTCAAAAGCAGCTCTAGAGGCACTTACAAGATATTTAGCAGTTGAGCTTTCACCTAAAAACATCATTGTAAATGCTGTTTCAGGTGGTGCTGTTGACACAGACGCATTGAAACACTTCCCAAATCGTGAAGAGCTACTTGAGGATGCAAAGAAAAATACTCCTGCAGGCAGAATGGTTGAAATTGAAGACATGGTCAATGCAATTGAGTTTTTATTAACGGAAAAAGCATCCATGATTCGAGGCCAAACGTTAATTGTAGATGGGGGCCGTTCTTTACTCGTCTAAAGAAAAAGAAAAATTTCTTGAATTTTTATGGATATAAAAATCACCTCTGGGACAATCTATATTTCGTGGAGGTGATATCGAATGGCACAAAACAACAGACAAGCTGGTAAAACAGTAGCAGGTACTAACATCCAACAAGTAAGACAACAAAACGCTCAAAGTGCACAAGGTGGCCAAGCTGGTGCAGGTCAATTTGGTACTGAGTTTGCAAGCGAAACTAATGTACAACAAGTAAGACAACAAAACCAACAAGCTGAATCTAACAAGGGTCAAAACTCTTAATTAGTGAAGCAACAAAAGACATCTCTCTCACATCGTAGAGAGGTGTCTTTTCTATTCTAAGATTTAAAATAGATTTTCTGCTTCAAAAAGCTATTATTAAGAAACGACAAAACTTCTGTTTCCTCTACATAAGTAGTCAAAGGATCAAACAAGCTTATGGAGAATCTTTATGTTACATACTTTTGTTTCTCTAGCAGAAAGGAGAGGAAATAATGAATTTTGATCAGTTAGTAGGAGAGCAGTTAAAAACGATGGATAAATTATTGTATTTACAATCGGAAATTGAAAGATGTCAGGATTTAAAAAACCAATTGGACCTGTTACAGGATGAAGCGAAAATAAAATCCATTCAGGATGAGATAGAGAATATGAAAGAAGAATTAAATAAGATTCAACAAGTATTTGAAAGGCAAACACAGGAGGTTATTCAATCTTATGAAGACCAAAAGTTTGAGACGGTCTCTTAGTGAAAAATAGTTTGTTTTAGAAGTTGTTTAAAATGATATGTAACATTTGTGAGAGTCATTTCTTCTGGAATGACTCTTTTATTTTCCTTTTTTATTCACAAACGGTATAATGAGTACAACTATATTAGGTGAAAACGTTTGTGAAAGAGGTTTCACGAAGCAACCGATTGAAAGAAGGGGAGAAAAGTGGGCTTTCCCAGGGAAGGAGACAAAATTCAAATTCATAGTTATAAGCATAATGGGTACATTCACAGAGTCTGGGAGGAATCGACTGTTTTAAAGGGGTCTCAACATTGTATCATTGGTGGGAATGACCGAACAATTGTAACAGAATCGGACGGAAGAACGTGGGTGACGAGAGAGCCTGCAATATGCTATTTTCATGCCAGACATTGGTTTAATATTATTGGTATGCTTAGAGAAGATGGAGTATATTACTACTGCAATATTAGCTCACCATTTGTTTGGGATGACGAGGCTCTAAAGTACATTGACTATGATCTTGATGTAAAAGTATACCCAGATATGACTTTTACGATTTTAGATGAAGATGAATATGAACTCCATAGTAAAATAATGAACTATCCTGAAGTGATTGATCTTATTTTAAGGAAAAATTTAGATACGCTGCTTCGTTGGATTCGCCAAAAGAAGGGGCCTTTTGCACCTGAATTTATCGACGAATGGTATGAACGTTATTTAACATACGTAAAATAATAATAGTGAAGGTAGGAAGGGTGACTCCAAGATCGTATCAACTATGATGGTTGAGAATAAATGAGTCAGCCTTTTTCACATAGGGAAGGGTACTAATGAGCGTGCTTTTCAATATAAAAACTTTGTACTTAGTGTTGGTGTCTAGCTCCAGCAGTATTGCTTTTTGTGAAAAAAGTAATATGCCTAGCCCCTCGAGGTCATAAGCTAATTTATAATTGAAGGCAAGAGCGCCTTCAATTATAAATCGTCTTATGCTCGTCGGGGCTGACAAAGGCGCTTGCGCTTTTCAAATTAGAAACGGGGGATTTTTTTGGGGGCAGTTAGACGATATATGGCTTTTGTGAAGCCTTATCGCCTACAAATTGTAGGGACGATTATTATTGGTGTTATTAAATTTTCCATCCCTTTGTTATTGCCTTTATTAATTAGGCATGTGGTGGATAATATTATTGGTGGAGATGGAACAGATTCAGAAAAGACAACCGAATTATTGACGATAATGGGATTTATGTTTGTGTTGTTTGTTGTGATACGTCCACCTGTTGAATATTACCGACAATATTTTGCACAATGGACAGCTAGTAAGATTCTATATGATATTCGGGACCAGTTATTTACCCATCTTCAAAAATTAAGCTTGCGTTACTATGCAAATAATCGAGCAGGAGAAATAATCTCTCGAGTTATTAATGACGTGGAACAAACGAAGAATTTTGTTATAACAGGATTAATGAATGTTTGGTTAGATATTGTGACTATTATTATCGCTGTGGTAATTATGATGTCAATGGATGTTAAGCTTGCATTAGTATCGATTGTGCTATTTCCATTTTACGGTTTGTCAGTGAAGTATTTTTATGGAAAATTGAGACATTTAACAAGAGTCCGCTCTCAGGCTCTTGCTGAGGTACAAGGTCATTTACATGAACGTGTACAGGGTATGCCTGTCATTCGTAGTTTTGCAACAGAGGATTTTGAACAAGGACAATTTGCAAATGAAAATTCTAATTTTTTAAGAAAAGCTCTAGACCATACAAGCTGGAATGCGAAAACGTTCGCAATTGTTAATACATTAACAGATATTGCTCCACTTATTGTCATTACATACGCTGGGTACCAGGTTATTCAAGGCCAGCTAACAATCGGGACAATGGTTGCGTTTATAGCGTATATTGAACAGCTATATAATCCGCTCCGAAGATTGATTAATTCATCAACCACTTTAACTCAAGCGTTTGCTTCGATGGATCGCGTGTTTGAGTTTATAGATGTACCCTATGAAGTAGTTGATAAGCCAAATGCTAAAAAAGCAAATAATGTAAAAGGTGAGCTTGAAATTAAAAACATTTCTTTTCGTTATCAAGAAAATGAGCCTCTCATTATCGAGAATCTCTCCTTACGTGTGAAAAGGGGAGAAACAGTTGCTCTTGTTGGGATGAGTGGCGGTGGTAAATCAACTCTTGTCAGTCTATTGCCTCGTTTTTATGATGTGACAGAGGGGCAAATTCTTTTAGATAACGTCGACCTTCGAGATTATGAAGCGCAAAGTCTGAGAGAACAAATCGGAATGGTGCTACAAGATACGTTTTTATTTAGTAACACGGTAAGAGAAAATATTCTTATTGGTAAACCGGATGCAACAGAGGAAGAAGTGATTCAAGCCGCAAAGGCAGCAAATGCCCATGATTTTATCACCAAATTACCTAATGGGTATGAAACAAGAGTTGGTGAAAGAGGTGTGAAGCTATCTGGTGGACAGAAGCAGAGAGTATCAATAGCGCGAGTGTTTTTGAAAAACCCGCCAATTCTTATTCTCGATGAAGCTACATCTGCACTTGATTTAGAAAGCGAGCAGCTTATTCAAGAAGCACTTGAAAAGCTTGCTAAAGACCGTACAACTTTTATTGTTGCTCATCGCCTATCAACAATTACTCATGCCAATAAAATTGTGTTAATTGAGGATGGAAAAGTAATTGAACAGGGCACACATCACGAGCTAATGGAACGAAAAGGTCATTACTATAAACTATTTCAAATACAACAGCTTGATTAGGAATAAAAACGCAAGCGCCTTGGTTGGTCCGACAAGCATAATAAGACAGGAATTTTAATTTCCTTTCAAAAAAGAGCCACATGTCTCCAAAAAGCAGGAGATATGTGGCTCTTTTCTTTTCCTGAATGGTGGATACGCACGATATCCAGCTCCAAATCGTCTTATTGCCCGAGGCTGCTTGCGCTTTCGGTTTACTCTTCAGAAATCTTAATTTCATTATCTTCTTTGTGATAATGATGAAAACTGTAAATAAGAGTATCTAAATGTTCTAACTGCTCACTATAATCGATGACCTTAGAAACAAGTGGCAAGAGATGATAGAAGCATATTGAGTCTTGTTGTTGATGAAATTCCATAAAAGCTGATACGAGCTGTTCTTTGTTAAATCTGCCTTCCTCTGAGATTTCCGTTGAAGATTGAGTTTTCGTTTTTCTGATAAACCTTAGCAAGGATTCTTCATGGAAATAAAGCAGATAATCCAATTCTGCCACAAGTACTTTTTGGAAGTTTTCTGGCATCTGGTGTAAATCATTTTCTAATCGATGTAATGTTTTCAATGTATCTAAAGCTCTGTTTGTTGTGACGATCATTTGCCGGAAGAGTACGAGCTTTCTAGATTTAGCGTAGCTTTCACGCTTAAAGTAATTTCGTTCTTCTTTGTAATTTAAATAGAGCTGATCGAGCTTGATCATTTTTTCTTTAATTTTTTCAATATCTTCCTTCAAAACACTATGCTCAGAAGCATGACGAATATTTACTCTCGTCCATTTGATAATGTCTTCCGTGTTTTCTGTAATCCGGTTGAAAAGCTTCGTTTCATACTTCGGTGGAAGAAAAACTAAATTAACGATAAAGGCTGCGAATACTCCTAGTAAAACAGTAAGAAAACGAATAATGGCTATTTCAACAAAATTGTCACCAGGACTTTCCAAAATGGCAATAACGGTAACGAGAGCGACGGGTATCGTACTTTCAGCCTTTAACTTTAAATTTATAGCGATCACAATAATAGCAGTTAGACCAATCACAATTGGATGAGATCCAAAAATCAATCCAAAGCCAATGGCTAAAGCAGCACCAATAACATTTGCTTGAACTTGTTCGATGATTGATAAGTAAGAGCGATAAATTGTTGGTTGAATGGCAAAAATCGCTGAGATACCTGCGAAAGCAGCAGAGGGTAATTGTAAAATTGTAGCTATAAATAAAGCTAGTGTAATGGCTATCCCTGTCTTAAGGATGCGGGCACCTAGTTTCATGTATGTTTAATACATTCCTTTCATTTTTCAAGATAACAGATATTTTGTAGCATCAGAAATTATAAGATTTGAACTCCGGGTTTGTGTGTAGCTCCAGCAAAATTACTTTTTTGAAAAAAGATAACATTCCTAGCCCCGTAGCATAGGGTATGCAAGTGCAGTTATTGCGAAAGGACGTCGCGCTTTTCAAGTTAAATCAATAACGTACTATACAGACTTTCATTCTGTATTACAAGAAGTATTTATCCTTTTTACAGAAATGTAATTCGTTTATATATTCTGAAAAATACTGTATATAGAAAAAGGAAGAGGGTAACTCAACAGGAACTGCCTTTTGAGGGAGTCAGCCTCTTCTTAAAAATGTAAAGGAAAGGGAAAGCTAATATATTTTAAATGAGCTGGCTAAACGCTTGTTCAACCGCTATTAATGTTTTAGAAATATCCTCTTCAGTGTGAGCTGTTGTTAAAAACCAAGCTTCGTATTTAGAAGGTGCTAAATTAATTCCTTGGTTTAGCATAAGCTTAAAGAACTTGGCAAACATCTCGCCATCTGTATTTTCGGCTTGTTCATAATTGGTGATTTTTTCATTTGTGAAATAAATTGTTAAGGCACCCTTAAGTCGATTGATCGTTATCGGGATATTATATGTACGAGCGTGTTTTACTATTCCTTCTTCGAGAATCGCTCCTAATTTATCAAGATTTTCATAGACGTTGTCTTGTTTAAGAACTTCTAGACAAGCAATGCCTGATAAAATGGAAGCGGGATTACCTGCCATTGTTCCAGCCTGATATGCTGGGCCCAGTGGTGCAACTTGCTCCATAATTTCATTTTTTCCACCGTATGCACCAATCGGAAGTCCTCCGCCAATAATTTTTCCAAGTGCAGTTAAATCTGGATAAACTCCTAAAAGGTCTTGTGCGCCACCATACATAAAGCGGAAAGCTGTAATGACTTCATCGTAAATAACTAAAGCACCAGCTCGATGAATTAAGTCATTCACTTCTTGTAAAAATCCTGGTTTTGGTTCAACGATTCCAAAGTTTCCGACAATAGGTTCAACAAGAATAGCTGCAACCTGATCTCCCCATTTATCTAAAGCTTCCTTTAACGGTTCAATTTCATTAAATGGAACCGTGATGACTTCTTGGGCAATGCTTTTTGGGACACCAGCTGAATCAGGAGTTCCTAATGTAGACGGGCCAGATCCGGCAGCTACTAGAACAAGGTCCGAATGTCCATGGTAACAGCCTGCAAATTTGATGATCTTATCACGACCTGTAAAGGCACGAGCAACTCTTATCGTGGTCATAACTGCCTCAGTACCAGAGTTAACGAATCGAACCTTTTCCATAGCTGGCATAGCTTCCTTAATCATTTTTGCGAACGTAATCTCATGTGGAGTTGGTGTACCATAAAGTACCCCATTTTCTGCAGCTGTTTTAATCGCTTCAGTAATATGTGGGTGAGCGTGTCCTGTAATGATCGGACCGTATGCTGCTAAGTAATCAATATACTGATTTCCATCAACATCCCAAAAATAAGCACCTTTTGCTCTTTCCATTACAACTGGTGCCCCACCACCAACTGCTTTATAAGAACGGGAAGGGGAGTTTACTCCACCTACTATATGTTGTAATGCTTCTTCATGTAATTCATGCGATTTTGTAAATTTCATCATTTCCTCCTACTATGCATAACAAACAAAACGTTTATGGTTTATTCTATCATGAATCAATTAATCTAAAAAATTATAGTTACCAATAAATAATGTTTGTTGTGTCGTTAGTTTTTAGATAGACTAATTAGTTGTGGTGAAGTTTGGAGGGACAAAAATGACGAATATCATTGAAGTTAAACAATTGCGTAAAGAATTTAAGTCGTACTCTAGTCGACAAGGCTTAAAGGGTGCTTTTCGAGATTTATTAAATAGACAATATAAGACGATCCCAGCAGTTAATGACGTAACATTCACAGTGAAACAGGGGGAGATGGTTGGATATATCGGTGAAAATGGTGCAGGAAAATCCACATCAATCAAAATGCTTACAGGTATTTTAACACCGACCTCAGGACAGGTACTTGTGAATGGGATGAATCCTCATAAAGAGCGCGAACAGTTTGTAGGGTCCATTGGGGTTGTATTTGGTCAGCGATCACAGCTGTGGTGGGATATCGCTGTACAAGAATCATTCCGGTTATTAAAAAAGGTTTATAAAGTGTCTGACAAAGATTATAACGAGCATATGGAACATGTAATTGACACGTTAGATATTGGTCCGCTACTTGATAAGCCTGTTCGGAAGCTATCGCTTGGTCAAAGAATGAGATGTGAGCTAGCAGCTGCACTTATTCATAATCCACCATTATTATTTTTAGATGAGCCAACAATTGGACTCGATGTTCTTGTGAAGCTTAAAATCCGTCAGTTTTTAAAAGAAATGAATGAAAAATATAAAACAACTATTCTCCTTACAACGCATGATCTTTCCGATATTGAATGGCAATTAAAATAATTCTATAATAGCTGTAATTACTTTCGGAGGTGCATATCACATGTTAAAAACACTAGTCAGAGCAAGCAAGTAC
>JAPSLU010000324.1 GCA_031180405.1 Bacillus sp. (in: firmicutes)
TTGGTCTATTTTATTATCATCCCAAATACCCTTTGGATCTTTAAGGGTAATATATTGCCAAGCAGTTCCCGCAACAGATGGCCAGACATGAAACTCATATGGAAAGGGTGCATATCCTTTATTGGTATAAACAAGCCCACCTTCTGGATCGGCATTTTGCATTGCAAACATAGAGTTAACTAGAGTACTTACATCTTTTCCTTGTCGAAGAAATAAATTAATAACTCCCCAAGTACCTTCTGACCAAACAACATTTGGAGCATCGGAATATCCATTACCATAAGGCTTATAGCCGGAAATATTCGAAGTACTTTCAAAACTTTTGTTATAAGAATCTTCATTCTCACTTAAATTCATTGAGACATTATTTACTTCAAAGTTTTTAAGATAATCTGTAGCTGTTTTAGCTAAATCATCTCTACCGATTGCTTCTAAGAAAATAGAGCCCCAGGAATTTGTATCTAGTGCTGCTGCGGGATCGTTAATCCCTTGGTTAAACCTTTTCTCTGAAGCATTCCAATGATATGTTAATAAAGCGTGTTCTATAGAACTAGCAACCTTTAAATATCGAGAATTACCGGTTAAGTTTCCAAGATTTCTAAAGAAAAAGTACGCATCAATATTGTGTTCAGTGGAGTACCAATTAACATCCGGTCCACCCTTGATACTACCTGTACTTTTATCTTGTTGAGTAAGCAAATATTCAGCTATGGAAACTGCTAAATTTCTATACGATTTATCACCAAATGTTTCTTCATACTTTATGGCGGAATCACCAACCCATGCTATTGATCCACTTCTTTTCGTCTCATCTAGGGGACCTGTAAACACATCATATGAGAAAGCTAATGATCCATCTCCATTTTGCAGTTGAGATAAGGTAGATAAAATAGATGACGCCCTGCTTTGATCACCTGCCATAGAAAAAGCAAAAACAGCTAGTGCATTATCATAAATCCAGCTTCTCCTATCTATTCCTAATGTATTAACTGGATCATCAATTGGAACATTATAGGATCTAATTAAATTCAATTTTGGCATTTCTGTTGATCCAAAGACTTTTTCATCTGATATTCTTACTAACCTTACTTCTTTCTTTCCCTCTCTAAGACTCTTAAAATTATCTTTAGCATTAGCTGTTGTAAAAGAACCGTCAGAGCTTATTGGGAGTTTAGTTTGTAAGTATGGAATATCCGAAACTGAATATACCCATACCTCATATTCATTTATGATTTCTTTCAGTGGGGTCTTTGAGGATTTAGCTATTACAACATTATTCTCATCAACAAGTGTAATGAAAATTTTGCCATGAATCGTTTTTTCGCCTATGGTCCACGTTCCATCTGTTTTTAATGATGTAGTACCAATTTCATACTTTGCGTCCGTTTCATCATAGACTTTTATAGAATACTTAGATGCATCCTGAAGATTAGACCAAGTTCCACTAATTTCACCTGAATAACCACTAAGATAGTCCCCATCAACATTTATATACGGTACGTCACTAAGGGTATAGCCCTTAAGAGTATTTATATCTATTTTCCCTTCTAGATTGGAAATCTCACTATCGGGGTAGTCCTCTGATAAACTAATACTAACAGGATACTTCGGATCATCAAATTGCTTTTGAAGCCAATTTAGAGCCATATCTTGATTCGTAGTACCACTCGCTATAATCTTTTTCATAAGAACTTCGGAGGGGATTAAGGTTAAAATAAGTGTAAAAGATAATATAACGCTAACCAATTTTTTTATTGTTTTCATATACATTATAAAACCAACCTTCAAGTGTATTTTAGCTGGGAAAAATTCAATAATGATGTATAGTTAATTTAATTTGTGAATAGGAAATTGATATTATAAACAGAATTAAGATATTTAAATATAAAGAAGGCTATAAAAAAACCGATTTAATTATATATAAATCGGTTTCTTTAAGTTTATTAATCTCTTATTGTTACACTACTTACAGTACTTCCACCTGAAGTATAAAGTGTTGCTTCTGAATAAGGACCATATAGGTAAGTGCCTCTATAATTGTCTTCCCAATATGCATAGTGTCCACTACCATCTGGATTAAATTTATATGTAGTATAACCACTGGTTCCTCTTCCTAAATCCACCAATTTGCTATACATATGTCCCCATGTTTTAGATCCAGCAATACCGTCAGCAGATAAACCGTATTTCTTTTGGTAAGCTACAATTCCTGCCTTTGTTTTGGCACCAAATTTCCCATCAATGGTACCCACTGTTGAAGAAAAACCTGCAGCCCATAGATTAATTTGAATAGCCTTAACATAGTTACCTGATGTTGTATACCCGTAACCTACAGTTTTTGCATTTCCTCCTCCCCAGTTTCCAGATAGAGCACTTGCACTTTCCTCTTGGATTAGAGATGTAGAAAATAAAATTAGAGCAGTGATTACAATCACTTTTTTTAGCATTTTAACCATATTTTTTCTCCTTTTCAAGTTTATTACAGCGATACTATTATAATACAATATTCGGCAAAAAAATACATTAATTTTCACTTTTAGGAATTTAAATATAATAATTGTCACGTTTTTATGTAGTAAGATAGAATCTATCCACTATTAGTTATAATTAATTTCAGTATAAATTAAAACCAAAGGCTGCTATAAGCATATTAATGAATCTTGCATCTTTAACTGTTCTATACTTTTGTCTAGCAGAAAATATTGTAGTCGTCCAACAGGATAGCTAAGAAAAATAATAGTTGGACATCCATTTTGGAGATAATAGGTATAATGGCTAAATAGAAATAACAATAAAACCCCCTGATTTAAGATGGAGAGACCCAAATAAATGAGACAAGGAAAAAACACCCTCCTAAGAATCATAGTGTATTAATACACTATGATTCTTAGGAGGGTGTTTCAGATTCAAGACAAAATATAAGTCCATATTAAAACATTTGGGTTGTTTTTTACCTCTTCTTTCTCTTCTTCCTTTTGCCATATAAGGCTTGCTTCAGCAAATCTGCTCCGTCTTTTTTTATAAACGGAATGGTTGCAATCCCTAATACGACGAAATAAATCATCGCAGCCGTAATACAAGTTGAAGTAATTTTCGTGAATTGGAATAGATTCGGAGTATCGGTAACTTGGCAAATGAATTCCGAGATAAGGATGGTCAAGGCAAATGCTACTAAAGTGAAAAAACTCGATTTTATACGTTTCCCTTCATTTTCAAACTTTTGGACACGAAAAATCATCGACCAGAATAAAGTTGTCCATAAATAATACAGAACAACAAGCAAAAACCAAAAAAACCATAAAAATCCATAGATTACCCACAGCATGTCTTCATCTCCCTTCTGCGTAAAATCGTAGTTTTATAGATGATTTGGCTGTTAGGAGTAGTTTAAGTGTGTTACTTCTCAATTCTCACTCTCCTATATAGAAAATTTCCTGTGCAATATATCATAAAAAAATACACAAAAATATGCTAATGCATGCTATAAAAATACTGATTTATAACTTTATACTATTTTCTTTCCACTCTTCTTCTAAAATAGCGTAATAATACTCATCCCACCATTCATTTCCCATTGGAATACATTTTTTAAAATTGCCTTCCCTTCTCATTCCAATCTTCTCCATCACTCGATATGATGGGATATTCTCTGGCTGACATGTTGCGATAATTCGATGTACCTTCATTTTTTCAAAACCATATTTTAAAATCGCATGTGCTGCTTCAGAAGCATATCCTCTATTATAATATTTTGGGTTAAACACCCACCCAATCTCATACGTATGCTCACCAAAATACTTAAAAAAAGCAATGTGTCCAATCACAATATTTTCATCTAGTAATACAACAGCAAATTTCTCTGCCTTCTCACCACTATTTTTATGTATAAACTCTTTAACATCTTCTTTAGTAAAAACACCTTCTGGTATATATTTCATCACATTACCATCAGAAGTATATTCATAGACAGCTTGCCAATCGTTCAATTCAATATTACGTATCAATAACCTTTTTGTATTTATCTGCATTACATATCCCCCAATAAAATGACTTAACCCATACTCCTTGTTTCGATAATAAGATAAAAATAACCTCTTAACCTTATCATCTCTTCTTCAATTTAATCACTTTAAGCACTATCCTTCACACCTTGCTTCGTTAAAAAACTAAAAAAAGGCGATCACTATATAGAATCGCACTCTTTTAGATTCGTTAAAATAGATTCTTAATTAATCGAAGCAATATTCTTGGTATAAGCATTAAGATGTTCCACACTATTTCAAATATGATGGAATCGCGAATTTCTAAAAGGATTTCTTTGAAAATGCCGCGACTGCCATTCTCTTTTTTTACCTTCATCCTTTAACTCCTAATAACTCAATATTTCTATTATGAAACTCTTTCAATTATCCTTTCTATTCAACAACAAGAGTTGTATGACACTAATGGTTTATTTATCTAATCTTCTTTTGTTTCATTATTCCTAATACAATCGGGATAAGAGCACTTAATATTGTGATTGGTAGAAACCATACCCCAAATCCATTTCCTATACCTAATGCAATTGAAATTGATTCAATTAAGATTAATGCAAAGATGATGAGACATATATTCTTTAATTGATTGACAAGTTTTCGGCTCATTAAGTAAAACTCTTTAGCATTCTCTTGATTTAATC
>JAPSLU010000325.1 GCA_031180405.1 Bacillus sp. (in: firmicutes)
AGGGGAATTTGCTGTTGGAACGGTTTATTATGCTACCTTAAAATTCAAGGATTTATCGATGTGTTTCGTGCTGATGATTCCCATTAAAATGCATAATTTTAATACGACATCTCTTAATCAGCAAGTTCGTGCATTTACTTGATCCACTTCTATTTTTTTGTAATGATTGTTTTTAAAAATACCATAAGTAGACCTAAAGATGAAATTTCATTGAATTATAGCTTCATTTAACACTTGTTTAGAGAACTATAACCATGAGGGACTGAACTGAACGTTGGCTCCTAATCAAGATTACAATTCAATCTTTGTAATGTACTGTTTGAAAGCATGCCACTTGGTGTATTCTTCAACATTCGGACATATACAACAAATACTAATTCGTCTCTAAAACAAAAATACGTCCATCCACCAATCTGTGTTTAAAAGCTAATTCACTTCATGTAAGGATATACAGATAAACCGTTCCAAGTTGTTAATTTCTTGCTATTTTCCCGTTTGAAATACACAACAAACTTTTCCCCTCTATCATTTTATCGTTTTACTATTAACCTAGTATTAATTCATTGTAAAAAAATGACGAAATTTCGAAAAATTTGATAGTGATATTTGCTGGAATATTTGTAGGGAATGTTAATGTGGTTAGTTCTTATGGGGATAGATTATGTAAAGGGTAAATCCTATACGAACTACTAATTCGAAGACGTGAATCATGTAATAGTTGACCATCCCTAACACCAAATACTCAACAAAAATTTACAGAAAACAGCATGATTTAAGTAGGAAAGATTGGTGTTAAAGATGGCTAAAAGGGAAATTGTCAGTCTGTAGAAAAATTCATCTTACCTCTTACTCAGGAAGCACTTCATAGGCCAACTTCATAATTACATCCTTATGCTCGGGATAAGCTGATAAAAGCTCAGCTTGTGTGAACAGTTCAAAGTCCTGAAACTCAAAGCCAGGTGAGACCATGCATCCTACTAAGGAAAATGTATCGTTATCCAAAACAGAAGAGCCAAAGATCGAGTTTTTCAGAACTAATGCTTGTGGTACCTCTCCGTTATCAAAATCTAATCCAAGCTTAATTTCTTCATATTCTCCATTTTCATGAATGATATGAATTGTTAATGGACTTCCGGCATGGTAATACCATAATTCATCTGATTTCAAACGGTGAAAATGTGATATGTTATTAGAAGTTAAGAGAAAGTAAATGCTCGTATAAAGCTTCCGCACCCCATCAAAGCTTACCGATAACTCCTTGTCCGTCGTCTGCTCCCCTGATTTAAATGTTTCCTTATAATATCCACCCTCAGGATGTGCTTCAAGTCCAAGTTTGGATATATAATAGTGTGCATCGCGTTGTTCCATAATATAAATTCCTCCTAATTACTAGCATCTAATCAATTAATATATTGTTATTTTTAGTTTGATAACCTATTAAAAACTTATCATTAAGTGGAAGGTAGAATAAGTAGTCCTGCCCCCAATTATAAGGAGAACACTATAGAAAAGAATAACATAGTTCTTGGTGCCAGTCACATCAAGAGTCAAAGGAACAGATTTCCTGCCTAACTATCATAATCTGTAAAAAAGGAAAATAAGAGCCGTCACTCTTTTACAAAAAAGTCTTGTACAAAAATACTGCAAGTTATAATATGAGGAATAAGGTTTCACCCTTTTTATTGAACTTTAGGGAATATCTAGCAAAATTACTGTTACTTGTAGATTAGCTTGTCAATTCAAATCAGAATGAGAAAGGGAAAGATAAAAATGAATAAAGACTCATTTGATCGTTTTAAGTGGATAAACGAAAGTAAGGCAGAATTTAGTCAAGATACATTGATTATAGAAGCACCTGCCAAAAGTGATTTTTTCTGTAATAATGGTGTTGTTTCAGAATCAGGCGTGTCGCCACAAAATCTATTGAATGCTCCATTTTATTATATTGAAGTAAGCGGAGATTTTGTAATGCGCGTTCAAGTCTCACATGAATTTAAGGATATGTATGATGCAGCATGTATTATGGTAATGCAAGATGACAACATTTGGGCAAAAGCTTGCTTCGAAAAAACAGATTTTGATACACATGCAGTCGTTAGTGTTGTCACAAATCATGTATCAGACGACGCAAATGGTTGTAACATTGAGGGAGAAACAGTGTGGCTGCAAGTAGCAAGGGTAGGGAATGCTTTCTCTTTCCATTATTCGTTAGATGGTATTAAAGTTGATATGATGCGTTTTTTCAGTTTGCCAGTTGAAAAGACGATTAAGGTTGGTTTAGTCGCTCAGGCCCCGATTGGAAATGGCGGAGTCCGAATGTTTAAAAACTTTACATTAGTAAATAAATCAATTAAGAACATTCGTGCTGGCGAATAAATCTAAGATTCTATGAAATAGTTTTATTCTTTTTAGTCTCAATCCATAGGCACAAAATTTGTGGGCAAGTTTCGGGATCCTATCATATGGATTTCAGTCAGACTTTACATGTGCTTATTGTAAGTGATTCCTTAATAATAACCCTTTATTGAGCGTTATCGCAGTCTATCGATAGAATATACCCGTACCTTTTAATTCACCTGAGAATATTACACCGTTAATAGTTATCCACAGATAAATTCCTAAATCAGTCAAAACCATCCATGATAACAGGTGGTCTGCTCTATCGCGATACTTACAATTCCATGTTGTTTTATGTTAAATATAAGTGTCTTTTGACATTAAAATCCTCCATATGCTGATGTTTTGGTTGACGAACCAAAACCATTTTAGCACCATGGGGGAGTTTTTTATCCCACGCTGTAAGATTGTTCCCCCCTAAGCCTACACTAAGGGTTTCTTTTTTATAATAAAAAGGCGCTCAGTGGCGCCCTTTTATACTTTCTTATTTTAATCCCATTTGCGTTTTATTTTGAAGTTTACCACCTTGGAACGTAAAGTTAGCGTTAGCACCTAGGTCGCCTTCACCATTATACATGTAGATAACCGTATGGAACTGATCGCCTTCGTTACCAGACTCTGAAAGGATATCACCTTCTCCACCGATAATTTCGACGATTTGTTCGTAAGTCATGCCATTACTAATCTTATCAAATTCTTCTTTCGTAACAGTTGCTCCAGATGAATCAGTTACTCCTATTTGTGATTTGTTCATTAATTTATCGCCTTGGAACGTAAAATTAGCGTTAGAGAAAATACCATCAGTTTCCCATTCGTATATAACCGTATGGAATTCAGTTCCCTTATCGCCTGATTCAGATACTACAGAACCTTCTGAACCGATAATATTTTTAACCTCTTCATAAGTCATACCGCTTTTAATTTGATTAAATTTCTCTTCAGTAAGTACTCCGTCTTTTGCTTCTTTCTTCGGTTCCTCTTTTGGCTCTTCTACTTTATTATCGGACTTTTTATTTTCATCCGCTTTTGTTTCGCTAGTATTAGAATTTGCTGGTTCTGCAGTTTTATCGGACTCTTCTCCGCCACCGCCTGATGCTGCACCTATGATAATAATAATGACAATCAACCAAAACCACCAGCGTTTAAAAATAGACTTTTTCTTTTTCTTTTCCAAAATAGTTAAATCCTCCCTTTATAGACTACTATAATACTACAATATTAATATTATACGGAGCAACAAATATCATAACATTTTACAGATTTTGTCGAAAAATGTCTCGAGTCATGTTAGAACATCACAGTACTAATAAAGGTATGCTAAATTTCGACACACTTTCATTTACAAATGTTTCCTTATACTGATACTATATACTTAGATTAGGAGGGATTAAGTTGAAAAAACTAATAGTTTTATTCTTATTTACTGTATTATTTTTAACAGCTTGCGGAGAAAATAAAGAAAGTGTTGAAGAATCAAATACCCAAAATGCTCAAGAGGTTTCCAGCGAAACTAAGACTAAGACTGAGACTGTTACAGAAACTGATACTGATACTGATACTGAATCAAAACCAGTTGAGCCTGTTTCATGGCAAGATAAAGTAAAGGAAGTTGCAGCATCGAAAGGAACTGAAACAGAAAAGTTTGATGAAATTAGTCTTTATGCGAATGAGTATGTACCAACTGAAGAAGAAGTAAAAGAGTTTGAACAATATATAATTAAAGAATATAAAGATAGAAAATACATAATGGATATTTCTAATCATGAATACATGTTAGGAAATATATTTAAGGCACAAGTAGTTGAGCAATACTATAATGATGGAGAACCGATGAAAGATTTTGCTTTTGATTTCTTCCAGAATTCAAAATACAATTATCGTGGTGTTGAGAACATGACTAGTGAATCAACCCTATCAAATGAAGAACAAATGAATGAAGCACTTCAAGAGTTAGAGTAAGATTCAAGGATTTTTTCAATTTTATGGTTCAGTATAAATTTTTGCCTTCTCTTTTCATAAAGGAGGCAAAAATTTTATAAGAATCCTTTTTGTATCTATTTAAAGGCATCACACATTCTAGAAAATAAATTTCTTTATTAACTTCAATAAGATTCCCCTTTTCATCTAAATGTTAAGTCACTACTTTAAAAAGTTATGGTACGGTAGAAAGTGAATCCCTCTTGCTACCTTCTTTTCTAACCTTAAAAGATAATAAAAAAATGACGCCCTTAATGGACGCCTAAACTAGTATTTCTATTACATTCATATTTACGCATAA
>JAPSLU010000326.1 GCA_031180405.1 Bacillus sp. (in: firmicutes)
GCCTTGGTGGGCTTTATACTCATGCATCTTTTATCGCGTCTTAAGCACGGTTTGGACAATAAAAATAGTCCTTAGCGATTGCTAGGACATTTTCAAGGTATAAAAATAGCACCTAACCATTTATACGGGCTAAGTGCTTTTACATATTGTTATATTCATCTATTAATTCAGCGATAACTTGTTTACCAAATTCAATTTCATCTTCACTGATATCACCGTCTTCAATAGCTTCTTTCAGTGTGTATTTCGTCATTTCTATATCTACAAGTTTGTGTAGTTTTAGACAATGTTCCATTGTATATCCTTTTGGAATTAAATCTACTAGTTCTGGTACATTATCTATTCCTGGTACGTATTCAAATAAATTTTCTTCATAGACATCCGGCAAAGTTAAATTCATTAAGACTTTTTTCACTTTTGGTCACTCTACTTTCTTAAATTTCATCCCATAAAATTCAGCTAATTTATTATTAACCTCATAAATGAAAGTATCCCATACTTCATAAACTTGTTGAGAGTCATCTAATTCTGGAAATTCCTTTGCAACTTTTTTATAGATTTTACCATAATTGTTTACAAATGATAAAGATTTGAGCATAGAAGATTTAAAGGAGCCTCTTTCTAATATAAATTTATCACCATTTGCACATTCTAAAGTATATGCTGCTATTGATTTGTTTGTAATCATTAAGTAAAGATCGTGTTTTGAGAAAGGAGTTGGACTTGGGTGTACATGCGTGAAAATCAAGCTGTTTTCAGGACTTTTTTTCAAAACTTTATATACATCCTTATTAAGATCCACCCTATCAATATCTGTTCCTTCTAAGTTAAGGGCCACAGATTTATCCATCATATTTATAAGATACATTTTTTCGCGACGTTCTGTGTTCATAAATTTATTTAATTCGGTATGAACAGTATTCAATAAATCGCTAACCTCTTTAGGAATAGAAAGATGGTCACCCCAATTTATATTTGATTTTACCGGTGGATAAACTTTATGATAATCTTCAGGTTCATCAGATTTTATAAAATTATCTCTATCATTTTCGATTGGTACTGTCGTTGTCCTACACCACACATGAAAAGGTGGGTAATTAACTCCTACTTTTGCATCTTCAAAATCAAACTGTTGACCATCTAATCCTCGACAAGTAGGACTGGTCCGCCTATCCATAACAGCAGATACTTCATAGCTTTCAATACCTGCATCCATAAATGCTTGTTTATTTGCTTGATTCATAACAAAGGCACTTTCAGTTACAACTAATCTAAGTGAATCATTTCCTCCTACACCAGTGCGATAATGAATAGCCTTTGCTATTTGTTGATAACTGTCACCTCTTATAATGCCGTCTCTTAAATCGTTGTTTAAGGCTGTGAGCAATCGTTCCTTATTGTCCCAAATTCGATCCGAAAAATTTTTATCTTTCACCCATTTCTCTTTCAGTGTCTTCTGCAGGGCAATATCATTTACACTAAAAAAGGACTGAGCATTGTCCAGTCCTTTCATGGTCGATAAGTATCCGAGCTCATAAGCTTCTATTAAAAGTTTTTCAAAGCCTTCTTGTTCAAAAGCTCCTAGCTCTACCATGTGCATTCTAATGTTCAGCTGCATGCCTTCTAATCTATTAAGCTGATAAATTGATTCTCTAATAGGCATTAGATGCATGTATTTAGGGTATTTTTCAGCGAACTGTTCGTAATTCTTATACAACAAATCACGCTCAGAAGGTGATAAAGCAAGTACTAAATTACGGTACTCAATTACATTATCTTTTCCGTACTTTGTGTAGTAACTAGCTACCTCTTTTTGAATGCTTGCTTCAAGTCTGTGATACTCTTTACGCATCTTCTTATCAAACTTGGCATTCTTTTTGTCCTGGGCTTCATAAAGCTGAATCATCCGTTCTTCCCAGTAAGACTTTCTTTCACCAGCCATTATTGTCCACCTGTTATAAAGTCGCCTGCATCATTGGTTTCAAACCCACCATTACTCTGTTCTTTTTCAAGCCTTTTAATCTCATCCTGAACATTATCAACTATTGATAAGACTGACAGTTGCGTTTCTTTGGATACAATACCTGTAAGTGAACCAGCAACAGTTGCTTCATCAGCAACATTTCTAGGAATATTACGTGTAAATGTATATTTGAGATTTCTCCACTCATCTTTCTTGGATGCTTCCATGTTCGTAGGTAGGTTGAATACCATTTTAAATCGTCTGTTCATGCCACTAGTAAACTTTCTTTCTTTCATGGCAGCAAGATTCTTCATTGGTTGAAGCTTGAATTCTAGAGAAACCCCTGATGCATTTCCAAATGATTCATCATTAATATTAGCAACCATACTTATCTGATAAATAAGACGTTCTAAACGGTCCAATAAATGCTCTTGCGAGTCATCTCCATTAGGCTTTTCCATGAATTCAACAATAAGTTTTGATACATCATCAGCACCAAATAAATTAATGATTCGGGTGTCTCTAATGTTCTGTAATGCTGTTTCATCTAGTTCCATACCTAAAAGTTTCATATAAGCATCTGCAAAATAATCAACATCATTCGCTTTTTCTGATATAGCCTTATCGTAAGCGTTAATTAATGTTTCTACAGATTCAAAAATACTTTGTCTTTCCTCATTTTCGATGTATTCAATTACTGGCACACCTCCATAAAAGCTGGATTTGTTATCAGATAAAACCAATCCAGCTTTGCCTTCTGTTATCACGATTTCCTCATCAGAAGTGAACAATTGTCCTTTTATTCCATCGTCTGTTTTTTGATACCTAACAGCAAATAAAGGATTCTGAGCAATAGTATCGTCGTACACGATGAACATATCCAAAGGTGTGTTATATGTGCAGCACGTATTTGATTCTTCATCCTGATATAGAAACTCAAATCCATGTCCGTAAATGGATGTAATCTTTGATAATTCAGCTTCATTATCATCCATGTCATTTCTATTCCTAAATTCTTCTACTCTTTCGTTTACACCTTTATCATTGTGAGCTACCTTCACAGGAATACCTATGAAATAACCGTTAAATGTGTCAGTAATATACTTTGCATAATTGACTACTAATCTATTATCAGGCTTGTGTTCTGGCTTATCTTTCTGTTCTAGAATAGGTGCCATACTTTCGTAAAGTTTTTTCAATCGGTTGTAACGAGGTAGCTCTGCTTGATGTAGCTTGATAAATTCATTTACTACCTCAGCTGTAATTTCTTCTTCTGCTGGATGAATAAATACTGGCAATTATAACCCTCCTTTGAATGTTTTGATTTTCACCTGGTTGTGTATATTCTCAACTGCATAACGAGTAGCATCAATAACATGGTTATAGCTATCTACAGGTGTATTGGTGTATTCGTTAGTATTCCTGTCTTTTTTCCAAGTGTAATTTTCAAGCTCTTCAATCAGCTTTACACATCTCTCATCTACAATAAATTGATATTGAGACAAAAACTGTATACCTTGTATTACACTATCAGGAGCTTTTTTCGCAGCTCTAATCCTACTTACACCTAAACGCTTTATCTCTGCGATTGACTTTTTCTCTGCTGAATCAGCAGTAATAATTTCTTTCTGATAACCTAGGTCAATAATTGCCTGAGCTATTTGGTCATTCAGTAATCCTTTTCTTACGTATTCCTCGATGAAGTATATCTTTTTATTTACTTCATCTATTTTCAGATGTATAAATGCACTTGGGTCATTTACATACCCGAAATCTAGACCAAAATAGCTTGGTAAATGTACCAATTCGTTTCTGTTCAATAAACGTTTTGTATACTTTGGGAAGACTAATTTATCAAGTGTTGCAAACTCTCCAAGTGCATAAATTTTATAATAAGCAGGGTTTCTATTTGCTAAGTCTTCAATATTTTCCTTTGTTGTATCATCCAAAAAACGATTGTTCTTGTACGTGCTTTGGATGATTTTCGTATTCTTCTGTTTGTTCACAAAAAAATACGAATAAACCCAGTTCACTTTGGATACTGGGTTAAACATTAAGTATATTTGTTTTTTAACATGTCCTTTATCTCTCAAACGCAAAGTAAGCTGAGTATAATCATCTAAAGTAAATTCCGTTGCTTCCTCCATGACAACATCGGATAAACCCTTAATTGATTTTATTTTCTCTGGGTTATCCATTCCTTTAAAGATAAAAGTGGCTTTGTTAGGCAATATGATACGGTAATCACTCATGTTTACCTTACACCTATCTAGTATTCCAAAAGAGCTTAAACAAGCCAGTACGTCCTCAAAAATTGAATCTTTAACAGTTGTGGCTACCTTTCTAAGAAACAGAACACGCCTTGGTTTATTCCAAGGTTTCAAAGCTTTTAAAACTACTTTTTGAACAACCCCGTGACTTTTCCCACTGGATGCTCCTCCATAATGGACCTCTGTGAAAGTATCATAGTCGTTTAATTGGTTGTATATTTGCTTGTTAAACACTTTACTCGGTTTAGGGAAATTTAAAACTATACTACTCGTCATCCCACTCACCTACGTTTACTTCAACGTTTGTATTAGTCTGATCAACTTTATCCGTCCACATAGAATAACGTTTACCGATTAATTCTGCAGCTGCTTTCCTTGCTTGTGCGCTTGGTGTAAGGTTTACAACTTTTTGAGTGCCTTCA
>JAPSLU010000026.1 GCA_031180405.1 Bacillus sp. (in: firmicutes)
ACTAATCCATTACACATTCCATATATGTGTCCATGATCAAGACCAATTGCAGCAAATGTAAATTCACCTTCTTGAACGACGGGGTCATATTTACCTATTGGTGCATAATTCATACCATCATGTGTTTGCATAATATCCTCCTTATCATCACTCTTAAAATTACTCATATTTACCACCTGTTGTTATTTTTGTATTTGAGAAATTTTCAATACTTGTTGTTTTCTCATAAAAATGCTTAACATGTGCAAGTATTCCTTCGCGTGTATAAAAAGGATCATCTGCAGAAAGAGGTAATGTTACGCGAACTCCTTCATTTGCAGATTTGTAAATGGCTGTAATAAGCTCCAAAGTATTTCGTCCTTGTACACCATCAACAAGTAAACTTTCCCTGCCATTAATAGCCTCTAAAAATTGATTAATTTGCCCAGTGTGACCTTCATATTCAAGAGTTGAACATTGATCCCAAAATTGTTGAATCTGAGTTTCAATTTCAGTATCACTTTCTTCGTATGGGAATCCATTCTCTTGAGCCTTTTGCGCTTTTACCTTCCATGGAACAGATACTCTCGCTTTTTCACCTTGAAAAATAAGCTGTTGCTCTTCACCATGATGGACAACAGAGCTCGTGACTTGTGCTAATCCACCATCTTCATACTGTAAAATTGCAACGGACAGATCTTCAACCTCTGCATTATCATGTAATGTATTTGAGAAAATAGCAACGATTTCTTTAGGCATACCCATCATCCATTGCAACATGTCAATATGATGAACAGCATGATTTAAGGTACAGCCACCACCTTCTTTTTCCCATGTACCTCTCCACCATAAATCATAGTAGCTATGACCTCTCCACCAATAGGAATCAATTTGTGCATGAGCTATTTTCCCGATTAATTTTTGGCCTAGTACATGACTTAATTTCATGATAGGATTCATAAATCGATTTTGAGCAACGACAGATAATAATTTATTACTTTCCTCAGCAGCTTTAATCATTTCATCGCATTCTTTTAATGAAGAAGCCATAGGCTTTTCAACCAAAACATGTTTACCAGCTCGAAGAAAATCAATTGCTAGCTTCCCATGAGTAAATGGTGGTGTACATATTGAAACAGCATCAATAGTAGGATCATCTAACAAATCATTGTAATCGCTAACAATATTGCAATTTAAAGAATAAGTTTCCGCAAGTGTCTTCGCTTTATCTGGATAAATATCAACTAACGCAACGATATTACATTTGTCAGACAAAGCAAGATACGCTTTAACGTGGGCAGTAGCAATTCCACCGGTTCCAATAATGGCAATATTAATCAAGAGACCATTTCCTTTCGAATAAAAGTTTGATAATATCCTAGTGATACTAGTATGGTAGTAAAGTCCAAAAAAAAATTTTACGCTTATAGTACGTTACTGAAAATAAGAATATTAATAGATTATACGATTTTGTTCATCTGCAATACCTGAGTGTCTAAAGAAATAAGTATTGATCCGGTCTCTCCACTCAATTGCATTCTCTAATTGCATTTCGAATCTACCTAACACATTTTTGTACCGGTATGAATCAATCTTATTTTCTAGGTGCTTCCAATCCTCAATCATTTCTATCACTTGTTCTACACCTAAAAAGTGAGTGTCATAAATATGCTGGATTACAGTTTTTCCTGACTTTAATTTATGTGTATATGGTACATGGTGGAAGAATAATAGCAACTCATCAGGACAAGTATCGATTGAATCATAAATTCTTGTATTCTCAGGAAAATATTGAGAGGAGTAGCCTGTGCCATCTTGTATTGTTCTATTTACTCCTGTTCCAAAGCAATCAGAAAAATGATATGTTCCCCAAAGCGAATATTCATAGCCCTCAATATTCGGACCGTAATGATGATCTGGGTTAATCATCCACCCAACTCCAAGTGGTGCTGTATAATTTTCATAAATCTCCCAAGAGTTCAGTAACATTTTTTTAATAGGTTTATAAACGTCTTCATTATGACCAAATGTCATACGTACCCACTCTTCTGCAATTTCCTCTGATGTTAATTCTGTGTTCCAAATTAATCGACCATATCCATAGAAATTAGCTTGTGCAAGTGTGTTTCCTGTCCAGTTTATATCATTTCCAATATTGGATACTGCTGTGATTCCGCTATATGTTAAATCAAATTGCGATCCGTCTACAATGGTTTTTACAGTAGTACCCTCTCCCTTTGCATACGTATCAAAATCCAAAACTTCCTTCCATTGTGGGACAAGAAAACATAGATCTTTTTGTTGTCCTGTATATTCTTGAGCAACTTGGAATTCTAGAACATGGTTTGTATTTTGCAAAGCCCCGAATAAAGGTGAAACTGGCTCTCTTACTTGGAAATCCATTGGACCATTTTTTATCTGAAGGATAACATTATCCATGAACTCTCCATCTAATGGTTTAAAGTGATCATACGCAGCTCTTGCTCGGTCGGTTTTTCGATCCCGCCAATCTTGAAGACAGTTATAGACAAAACATCTCCAGAACACAAGTCCACCAAACGGATCAAGAGCTCTCGCAAGCATGTTTGCCCCGTCAGCATGTGTACGATTATAAGTAAAAGGGCCAGGACGATGTTCCGAATCTGCTTTCACGATAAAACCGCCAAAATCAGGTATATATTGATAAATTTCCTTTGTTTTCTCACTCCACCATTGTTGAACATCTTGATCAAGTGGATCTGCTGTTGGTAAATTACCAATCTCCATAGTACTAGCATAATTTATACTTAAATAAGTTGTAATACCGTAGGATCTCATAATGTCTGCAATTTCCGCGACATTTGGTAGCATCTCTTTTGTAATCAGATTTGTTTCTACTCTATGAACATTTACGTTATTAATTGATAAACAGTTAATCCCGACGGAAGATAAATATCTTGCGTAATCTTTTATTCTAGCAAAATCGCGAGTGAATTTATCATCTTTATAAAAAATAGAATCTCCGGAATAGCCTCGTTCAATACTACCATCCATGTTATCCCAATGATTGATCATTCTAATTTGATTAGATGGGTTCTCGATAATGGCCAACTCACTTACATCTTGTTGCATTTGCATGAGTTTAAGGTAATGGAATGCTCCGTAAAGTACACCTTTATCCTGTTTACCAATAATCGCGATTGATTCATAACCTTCATATGTAACAGTCTTAATTAGATAGCTATCAGCTTTTAAATTGTTTAAAACTGATAAATCAATACCATATTTGCTTAAATGCTCATTTTCAATGGTTGCTAGTACAATTGACGATTTAGCTTGTGGGACTACGTTTGTAGATGGGGAATTCCCAATCATGGAAGAAATTCCGTTCACTAATTCTTCCTTTGCTGAATGAATAATTTGTGATTGATCTAAAATGATGAGTGTATCGCAAAAGGCTTGATAGTGTGATGCTATAGGATGATCTAATTTATTGTATTGAAGCCAACAATGGTATGCAGCTTCTAAGGTTGATTCCTCGACTTGGAAGTTCGTTGAATTAATCAAAAGGTGTACCCCTTTCTATTTAACTAATAAAAATGACAGGATATATTTCAAAAGAGGATGACCCTTCTAAAAGAGTCTGACCAAATTATCACATAATCCGGTCTAACTATTGTGAGTCATCCTTCTCTACTATTCTGAACTGTATTAATTAAACAGTTACATTTGCTAATGTTTCAATAAGGTATTGGTTAACAATTGCTTTTAAACGTTCTTGTCTTCCAGAAGCATTTTTAATTTCAGGTAATTGTAATGCATATGCTTCAAGCTTCCGTAAATCTGTTTTGCCTTGAACGATTTCTAAGCCAATTCCGTTTGTGTAGCTGCTATATCTTTCTTCAATGAAGTTATCAAGTACTTTATCTTGGATTAGTTTATTTGCAACTTTAGTTCCAATCGCAAATGTATCCATTCCAGCAATGTGTGCGTGGAATAGGTCATCAGCATCGAAAGAACCTCTTCTTACTTTTGCATCGAAGTTTAATCCACCAGTTCCTAACCCATCATTTTTAAGAATTTCATACATTGCTAATGTTGTAGAATATAAATCTGATGGGAATTCATCAGTATCCCAACCTAGTAATGTATCACCTTGGTTGGCATCAACAGATCCTAGCATGTTATTTTCACGTGCTACACGTAATTCATGCTCAAATGTATGACCCGCTAATGTAGCATGGTTTGCTTCGATATTAAATTTGAAATGATCTGCTAAATCATATTTTTGTAAGAATGCTAAGCCTGTAGCAACATCAAAGTCATATTGATGTTTTGTAGGCTCTTTTGGTTTTGGTTCGATTAAGAATTGTGCATCAAAGCCGATTTCTTTTGCATAATCTACTGCCATATGCATGAAACGAGCTAAGTTATCTAATTCTAATCCCATATTTGTATTTAGAAGCGTTTCATATCCTTCACGTCCACCCCAGAATACATAGTTTTCTGATCCAAGCTCTTTACCTACTTCAAGAGCTTTCTTCACTTTTGCTGCTGAATAAGCAAATACATCTGCATTGTTAGAAGTTGCTGCACCATGAACATACCGTGGATTCGTAAACATATTAGCTGTGTTCCAAAGTAGCTTTGTTTTGCTCGTTTTCATATATTCTTTAATCATCGCTACGATAACATCTTGATTTTTATTTGATTCTGCAAGTGTTGCCCCTTCTGGTGCGATATCCACATCATGGAAACAGAAGAAAGGTACATTTAACTTTTCAAAGAATTCAAATGCAGCCTCTACTCGAGCTTTCGCTAAATCTAATCCCTGTAAATGATTCCAAGGACGGATGGCAGTTCCAACACCAAATGGATCTGATCCATCAGCTGTAAATGTATGCCAATAAGCAACAGAGAAACGGAGTAAATCTTCCATTTTTTGACCATTAATGATTTCTTCAGGATTGTAATACTTGAAAGAAAATGGATTTGTAGAATTAGGTCCTTCGTATTTAATTTGGTTAACGTTTTCAAAATATGCCATGATTAAGCCTCCCGAATAAATTAAACTTAAAACTCGCAAACTATTTGTTACCGCTTCCAATATAGAAACTATAACATATAACAAATAGTTTTTGTTAAGTCTTTTACCACTCTTATAGTTTGTGTTTGTTCCTTACAACAATATAGTACCATTCATTAGTTAGTTTGTCTATTCAATAAACAAAGTTTTTGATTTTTTTTTTTTTATATTTTTCTTTTATTCATATTTCTACATTAGAACTTAATTACTTTCCAAAATGAAGATTTTGGCTGTTGGTTTTTATCAAATAAAAGTGGCCAGTTTTTCCTCCCCTTGACTGGAAAATTATTCAGCCAAGTGTAATAATCTGTCACTCCCCAAAAAGTAACATTGGAGATAACATCTCTATACTCACGAAATAGCGAAAACATCTTGTGATAACGTTCAGCTTGAAGAGACATCATCTCATCAGTCTGATTCAAGAGGTCAGTTCGTTGATCTCCAAATTGAAAACATGACACATCCATTTCGGTAATATGTATGGTAAGACCTAATGAGGCATACCTCTCTATTGCGGTTCGAATATCAGCAAGTCCTGGACCATGAATATTCCAATGTGCCTGCATACCAACTCCATGAATAGGTACGTTTTTATCAACCAGTTTTTTTACAAGACGGTAGATCTTTTCTCGCTTAATGGGGTCTGATTCATTGTAGTCATTGTAAAAAAGTAGTGCATTCGGATCTACGTCATGTGCCATTTCAAAGGCTTTTTCAATAAAATCTTCACCTATAATATCAAGCCATTTGGACTCTCGTAAAAAGATTTTTTCTTCATCAGCAATTGCTTCATTTACAACATCCCAGTGGTGAATCGTGTCTTTATAATGCTCCATTACTTGAGTAATATGATTTTTCATCGTCTTTAATAATGTATCTCTACTAACAAAATTCCCTTTCTTTTCAATAAACACCCAGTCTGGAGTCTGATTATGCCAGACAAGGGTATGCCCTCTAACCATCATTTTATGTTTTTTTGCGAATTCAACCATTTGATCAGCCTTTTGAAATGTGAACTCACCTAGCTTTGACTGTAAATTCTCAAATTTCATATGATTTTCAAGGGTAATACTATTGTAATGATATTTTAGGATTTCTCCTTCTTCTTCAATCGATTGAATATTGATTGCAGCACCGATCGGAAAATATCCTTCATATGTTTTAGCAAGAGAAGGAATGGAATGATAATCACTCATATATTAAACATCCTTTCTATTACTCTTGTAACTCTGTCCTTAAACACCAGAATAAGCCATAAACCCACCATCAACTGGAACACTTATACCAGTCACAAATCTACTTGAATTCTCGTCAATTAACCATAAAAGAGTGCCTAATAAATCCTCTGGGTCCCCGAGTCTCCGCATTGGAGTATGAGCTAATATTTTCTCTGTTCGTTCTGTATAGCTTCCATCCTCATTTTTTAATAAACGTTCATTTTGTTTTGTAAGGAAAAATCCTGGAGCTATTGCATTTACTCGAATACCAGTTTCAGCCATATGAACCGCAAGCCATTTCGTAAAATTTTCAATCCCAGATTTTGCTGCACTATATGCCGGAACCTTAGTCATCGGGCTAGGTGCGCTCATCGACGAGAT
Source organism: Bacillus sp. (in: firmicutes) (assembly GCA_031180405.1). Taxonomy (GTDB): domain Bacteria; phylum Bacillota; class Bacilli; order Bacillales; family Bacillaceae; genus Metabacillus. The sequence goes on from JAPSLU010000026.1 coordinate 6,643, forward strand.
ATTAATTATTGTCCCTTTAGACTCAACCATTCTCCTAGAAAATACTTGAGTAGGAATTAATGTTCCAATAATATTTAAATTAAACACAGATTGAAATCCCTCTGTCGTTAAATCAAAAAAAGTGGTAATGTCTTTATTTTCCAAATCTGTAATTTCAAAAATTTCTTTCGATGTCACACCCTTCGGATGGTTTCCACCGGCTCCATTGATTAATACATGATAAGTTCCATATGTTTCAACTATTTGTTGCTCCGCCTTTTTTACGCTTTCTACATTTAATACATCACATTCAATAGCTAATGCGTCTCCACCAGATTCTATAATTTCTTTTTGAACAGTTAAAGCTTTTTCATAAGTCCGATTTAAAATCGCAACTTTCATTCCTTGTCTTGCTAATTCAACTGCCATTCGACCACAAAGAACTCCTCCTCCACCTGTAATTACAGCTACTTTCCCTTTTAAACCTTCATAAATAGGTAACATATTTAACTCTCCTTCTATTAAAATACTTGACCTTTTTAAAACTTAAAAATAATATTTCTTTAATTCTGTAAAAAAAATCGTCTTTGCAATTACAGCTAGCTTTTCATCCTGCACCCTTTGTTTAACCATCAACCTAAGTATATGTGAGTCTATTACATTTTCCAAGTAAAAATATAAAATATTCAGAAATTATAAAAAAATCTCATCTTTAAAATGAGATCAACCTTACTTATTACTCTCCTTCACTACTAGATGTCGCTGTTACAACTGACAAACTCGGAATCATTGCAGCATGTTCGACCGATATTAAACCTGCAATTTCCATACCACTTGCTCTGTTTCTCCATTTTATTTGCTCCTTAATTACGAATAACATGTATAAAGCTTCATAATTAAACCTCGAGTTTTTTGAATATTATTATAAATACGGAAAAATATAATACATGAAAAAAACAGGTGGGAGTCCCACCTGTTTTTTAAAAGTTTTCAAATTAGAATTTAGCTTGATAGTTATCAATTTCCCATGAATGAACAGCAGTACGATAGCTATCCCATTCTGCTTTTTTAGCAGATACATATTCGCCATAAACATGCTCACCAAGAGTTGCACGGCCAATTTCACCGTTTTCGAATTCTATAATTGCTTTTTCAAGGCTTCCTGGAAGATTTTCAATTCCTAGCTCTTCACGACGCTCTACTGACATATGGAAAATATCCTCATTAATAGAAGCTGGAGCTTTTAAGCCTTTTTCAATTCCATTAAGACCTGCAGATGCAATAATTGCAAATGTTAGGTATGGATTTGCTGATGGATCTGGACAACGAAGCTCAACGCGAGTTGCCATACCTTTTTTAGCTGGAATACGGATTAATGCTGAACGGTTAGATGCAGACCATGCAATATAGCAAGGCGCTTCATATCCAGGTACTAAACGCTTATAAGAGTTTACTAGTGGATTTGTTACAGCAACAATGTTTTTAGCATTTTCTACTAAACCTGCGATAAATGAGTAAGCTTCATCAGATAATTGTAGTTCATCAGCTTCATTATAGAATGCATTTTCTCCATCTTTGAAGAATGACATATTTACGTGCATACCAGAACCGTTGATTCCGAAAACTGGTTTTGGCATAAATGTAGCATGTAAGCCGAATTTTTGTGCAATTGTTTTAACAACCCATTTATAAGTAGTAGATAAATCTGCTGCACCTAGTGCATCAGCATATTTAAAGTTAATTTCATGTTGACCTTCTGCTACTTCATGGTGAGATGCTTCAATTGTGAAGCCCATTGCTTTTAATGCACGGTAAATTTCCAAACGTACACGCTCACCAAGATCTTTCGGTGATGGCTCGAAGTATCCACCGTTATCATCTAATTGTTGAGTTGGGTTTCCGTCTGCATCTGTTTTAAATAAGAAGAATTCTAATTCAGGACCTACCGAGATTGTGTAACCTTTATCAGCTGCACGCTCAACTGTCTTTTTTAAAACATTACGAGTATCACCCTCGAAAAGAGTTCCGTCAGGGTTCACTGCTGAACAAAGGAAACGCGCTTCAGAATAACCTTCTTCAACTGACCAAGGTAATACTGCAAAAGTTGAAAGATCTGGTTGTAAGTATAAATCTGACTTATTGATTGGAGAGAAACCTTTTACAGAAGAACCGTCAAACATTTGTTTCCCTGCAACAACATCATCGAATTGTTCGACTGTGACAGTCACGCTTTTTAAAATACCCTCTATATCTACAAATTGTAGATGGATAAGCTCTACACTTTTAGAGCTAATGATTTCCTTAATTTGTGCAAGAATCTCCGTATCATTTTTACCTTTTGAAATAACCGCTTCACTCATGTTAGATAACCTCTCATTTCTGTGTCGTTTTTTATAACATGAGTTTATTATATTTAAAGATTATAAATTTGACAAGTGTTTTTCAGTTAAATTTTCTGTATTTTTATAATATTTTAGTAGAAAACGTTTACATTTTGTTTTCTTGATAAAGTATTGCTAATTTTATACATTCAAAGTTAAATTGTGTACATAAAACTCATTTTTGAGTTAATATTTATACAGAGAAATGAATAATCCTCCATATTCACAACATTCTTTTTATTGTAACCATAAAAAAGAACCTTTTCTTAGTGACAAGGTTCTTTTGAAAAATTATTTAGTAATCATCATAATTATCGTCATTTTCAAATCTCTAGAAATTCTTTTGTTTTAGAATCAATTGAAATCCCTGCTTCTCCATTAGCAGTTTTAAATTCCATATTAAAAACATACCTGCCGTCAATTTTCGTTTTCGCTAACTTAATTGTTTATCTCTCAAAAATTAATGAGAGATTCCGTATGTTTAATGGATTGTCATCATCTTCATCATCATTGTCGACTCTTTCTTCCACCTTGCTTATCCTAGCAGTGGTTGCATCTACATAAATGTTATATTCCTTATAGTCCTTGTCAATTTCTACTTCATACAAAGGTTGACCGTTTTTATTCTCAAACTCAATGTCTTCAACAACTCCATTAATCTTATTTAAAAGCTGTTTCCCTTGCCTTATCTAAACCAATGGTTTCTTTAGTTTATGTGATTGTCACAATTTTCTTCATTTCTTCCCACCCTGGGTAATGTAATTATATTACTTCCTTAACATAACATGCTTTCATGAGCGGAAAGGGAAAGAAAGATTAAAATTTGATGAGAAAACATTAAGATTTATTCAGAATCCCCTTCCATTTTCGTCTTCCCATGTTACTGTTATGACTTCTCGTTTATATGCATTAATTTTGACTACTACTTCACGATCATCGTTCGTTTCAACTTCAATAAGATAATATGGCGTTTGGTCATCACGTTCTATGAAGTTTATATTATCAACTTCTCCATTAACCCTTTCTAAAGCTAAATCAATTGCATTAGATTCATTTAAAAGTCGCAATGATGTTTTCGCTGCATGTGCAATGACCCCTGTGAATGGATCAATAGTTAACGTAAGTTCTTCATTTCCCTTTTCAACTATAGCTTGGTAATAGGATGATTTCTTATCTTGAATATACTCAATTGAATTGACCTCCCCTTGTGAGGAAGTCTTTTCTAGTACTTCGTTTTCTGTTAATAGTTTCTTTCTTCTTCAGTCAAAGTGCTTTCGGCTTTATCTTCTTGTGTAATTGAGACTACATTTTTCCACTTCTCGCATCAATTTTAATGAAATAGATTCCTGTTGCTGCTTTCATGAGAAAATGATATTCATCATCTTCTTTTGGTGTATCTTTGATTTCTCCATTGTACTTTTCTACTGCCTTCTTTTTCGCTTCTTCCGCTGTCAGTGCCTTAGCTTCCATTGAATCTCCCCATGTTTGAAGCTTGTGAATAGTTACTTCGTTATAATCTAATGAAATGTGATACGAGGTGAAAAATGAAAAAAAAAGTGGATAATGATTGTTGGATGTATCGTCAACCAGGCAGCATAACAACTATAAGATTAAGTCATATCTCTCCTTCCTGATAAGCTTGCAATGCACTTACACCGTCACACGCTTTCCCTAATTCATACCCTTCATAGCCTAGCTCCAATTCAAGTAATCTAATAATTTTCTCTTCATCTTCAACAACTAGGTTGATTCTTTGCCCATATGAACCCACCTTTTCACTGCCTATTCCAGTGTAGACTTTACTTCCCAATTACAACAAACATTAGGAGAAAATTTCCATACCGACATGTGACCATAAAGTAAAGCAGTATTTTTGACTTTCACTATGCCAAATTGTAAGATAAGAACGCATCTTACATATTGAAAGGGGCCAATAAAGTGGCGCAATCATTAAAAGGAAAAGTTGCTCTTGTAACTGGAGCTGGAAAAGGAATCGGTCGTGCAACAGCAATTGCCTTAGCACAAGAAGGTGTAAATGTTGGATTATTAGCACGAACTGAACAAGATTTAAAAGAGGTTGCTAGGGAAATCGAGGATCTTGGAGTGAAAGTAGCTTACGCGACAGCTGATGTCTCCTCAATGGAAGAAGTAAATCAAGCTGTTGAAAAATTAAAAGCTTCATTAGGATCAGTAGACATCCTAATTAATAATGCCGGTACTGGTAAATTTGGTAAATTCCTTGAACTAGAACCTGAAGAATGGAAAAAGATTATCGATATTAATTTAATGGGTGTATATTATGTAACACGTGCTGTTTTACCTCAACTTATTGAGAAAAACAGTGGTGACATTATTAACATCTCTTCAACTGCTGGTCAAAAAGGTGCTCCTGTTACTAGTGCCTATAGTGCTTCAAAATTCGGACTTTTAGGATTAACTGAATCACTCGCTTTAGAAGTTCGTAAACATAATATTCGCGTAACAGCACTAACTCCAAGTACAGTTGCGACTGAATTAGCATATAAAGAGAATCTAACTGATGGAAATCCAGAAAAAGTGATGCAACCAGAAGATTTAGCTGAATATATGGTTGCACAATTGAAACTACATCCCAGAATATTCATTAAATCTGCTGGGCTTTGGTCAACAAATCCATAAATTTTTTTGTGGCTGTCTTTAATTTATAAGACAGCCTTTTTCTACTTATTTTCATACCACATTTCAATCGTAAAATTCTCCTTAAATAATCTGTACTTTTCCATATTTGATAAAATGTTGATATTGTGTAAAATGAAACATATTATCGTATTTTTTAAAAACTTAATTTCTGTTTATTTTAGTTCTTTTTATTTACATCACACTTTGTTTTTCATACTATTAAGGGGAGATAAGGTTGAAAAAGGCATTAATTAATATTGATTACACAAAAGATTTTATTGCTGAAGATGGTGCATTAACCTGCGGACAACCTGGCCAAGACATCGAAAAAGAAATTGTCAGCATTACAAAACAATTTATTGATAGAAATGATTATGTTGTATTTGCGGTAGATCTTCATGAAAAAGGTGATAAATATCATCCTGAAACAGCTTTGTTTCCGCCTCATAATATTAGAGGAACTAAAGGAAGAACTCTATTCGGTGAACTTGATAACATATACATAAATAATAAAAATAACCCAAACGTATATTGGATGGACAAATCACGTTATAGTTCTTTTGCTGGAACAGATTTAGAAATAAAATTAAAAGAGCGAGGCATAACAGAGGTACACCTTATTGGGGTATGTACGGACATTTGTGTTCTACACACTGCAGTTGATGCTTACAATAAGGGATTTTCCATCGTTGTGCACGAAAAAGCTGTAGCTAGCTTTAATGAACAGGGACATGACTGGGCTTTACAACATTTTGCATCAAGCATAAATGCCAAAGTTATTAAAAATCTGCCTTAATATTTAAATAATTTAATGAATATATGGTCCCTCCATTTTTTCATTAAATACACGACCATCTTGGTCTATGTGAAAAATTGAACGAACTTGGAGGAAAAAAATGAATACACATTATGATGATGATAGTTTAGCGCTTCATACAGATCTATATCAAGTTAATATGGCTGAATCCTACTGGGAAGATTCAATACATAACCGGAAGGCAGTTTTTGAAGTGTTTTTCAGGAAGCTTCCATTTGGCAATGGCTATGGAATATTTGCTGGACTAGAACGAATTATCCAGTACCTAAAACAATTTCATTTTTCAAAGAGTGACATTGACTATTTACGTGACGAACTAGGCTATAAGGATGATTTTTTAGAATATCTAAGTAACCTTCGCTTCACTGGAAATGTCTACTCTGTCCAAGAGGGTGAAATGGTTTTTGGAAATGAACCAATTATTCGAATAGAAGCACCATTAGCAGAGGCACAATTAATTGAAACAGCCATTTTAAATATTGTAAACTATCAAACCTTAATTGCAACAAAAGCAGCGCGGATTAAGCAAGTTGTAGGCGACGACATCGTTATGGAGTTTGGGACTCGACGTGCACATGAATTAGACGCTGCGATTTGGGGTACAAGAGCGGCATTTATTGGTGGCTTTCATGCTACTTCTAATGTTAGAGCCGGAAAGCTTTTTAATATTCCTGTTTCAGGTACACATGCTCATGCATTTGTTCAAGCCTACAAAGATGAATACGTAGCCTTTCATACATATGCACGTCGACATAAAGACTGCGTATTCCTTGTTGATACATATGACACGTTAAAATCCGGTGTTCCAAATGCGATTAGAGTGGCAAAAGAGTTAGGAAATCAAATTGACTTTAAGGGAATTCGTCTAGATAGTGGCGACCTAGCTTACCTTTCAAAGGAAGCTAGAAAACTCCTAGACCAAGCTGGTTTCCATCATACAAAGATTATTGCGTCAAATGATTTAGATGAGTCAACTATCATCAACCTAAAATCCCAAGGAGCGAAAATTGATATTTGGGGAATTGGAACAAAACTTATTACCGCTTTTGATCAACCTGCCCTAGGAGCAGTCTACAAGCTTGCTTCAATCGAAAATGAAAATGGGGAAATGACTGACACGATAAAAATTAGTGGTAATCCCGAAAAGGTTTCAACGCCTGGATTAAAAAAGGTGTATCGTATCATTAATACATTGAATCATAAATCCGAGGGTGACTATATTACATTACAGGATGAGAACCCAGAAGGTGAAGAAAAATTAAAAATGTTTCATCCAATCCACACGTTTGTAAGTAAATTTGTTACAAACTTCAAAGCAAAAGAGCTTCATCATCAAATATTTGATAATGGTAAACTTGTGTATGACTCCCCTTCCCTAAAGGAAATGCAAAACTATACAATAGCAAACTTAGATTTACTTTGGGATGAATATAAACGTGCTTTACATCCTGAGGAATACCCTGTCGATTTAAGTCAGGCTTGTTGGGAAAACAAAATGAAAAATATAGAAGAGGTAAGACAAAAGGTTTCCGAAATGATTAAGAGCATTAAATAAACCATGTATTTCAAAATAATAGATAGAAAACTGCGCTAGCTAACATAAGAAGTGTAATTGGAGGTTTGATTAGAAATGAGTTTACAAAAACGAATTATGAGTGAACTACATGTAAAAGATACGATTAACCCTAAAGAAGAAATCAGGGCACGCGTTACCTTTTTAAAAGATTACTTGAAATCAACAGGTGCGAAAGGTTTTGTTCTTGGAATAAGCGGTGGGCAAGATTCCACTTTATCCGGTCGTTTAGCACAATTAGCGGTCGAAGAATTACGTAGCGAAGGTTACGATGCATCATTTACTGCAGTCAGGCTTCCTTACGGTATTCAAAAGGATGAAGATGATGCTCAATTAGCCCTTTCCTTTATTAAGCCTGACAAAAGTGTTACTTTTGATATTTCAAGTACTGTTGATGCTTTTGCTCATCATTATGAAAAAACAATGGGAGAAACGCTTTCTGATTTTAATAAAGGAAATGTTAAGGCTCGTACAAGAATGATCACACAATATGCGATTGGTGGGCAAGAAGGACTTTTAGTAATAGGGACAGACCATGCGGCTGAAGCGGTTACAGGCTTCTTCACAAAATATGGTGACGGTGGTGCTGATTTATTACCACTTACAGGCTTAACTAAACGGCAAGGTAAAAGTCTCTTAAAAGAATTAAATGCACCTGAACGCTTATATCTCAAAATTCCAACGGCAGACTTGCTAGATAATACTCCATTACAAGCAGATGAAACAGAGCTAGGTATTACCTATGACCAATTAGATGATTATCTAGAAGGTAAACAAGTCAATCAAGACGTTGCAGAAAAAATTGAAAAACGTTATCTGTTCACCCAACATAAACGAGAAGTACCAGCATCACTATTTGACAAGTGGTGGAAAGAATAAAAGCGTAAGACAAAGTGATTCTAAGTACAAAACATATAAATCTGCTGATACAAATTAAATTAAACTATTTCAAAATGCTCAGACCAAGATCTCTGAGCATTTTTCTATCAAGTAAAGAATCTTTATAGTGATACAAAACTACTTTGTTAGAATTTAAAACAAAGATATTGAAGATGTTATCAAAAGGAACAATAATGATATGTAGAAAATGACAAAAAAGTCAGGAGAGAAAAATGATGATAAATATAGAAGAAAAAGCATGTAAAGAATCTCTAGTCATTAAAACGAGCAGAGTGTTTCCTTTAGATACAAATAACCACAATACGTTATTTGGAGGGAAATTAATGAGCTATATAGATGATGTTGCATCCATTTCTGCTGCGATGCATTCCCGATGTGAGGTTGTTACAGCCTCGACTGACTCTGTCGACTTTTTAATTCCTATTCGTCAAAGTGACTCAGTTAGTTTAAAATCTTACGTATCATCAGTTGGTCGCTCATCGATGGAAGTATTTGTGAAAGTCATTGCAGAAGATTTGAAAACTGGTGAACGGAGGCTTGCCGCAACATCATTTTTAACATTTGTGGCTTTAAATGATCAAGGGAAACCTCAACAAGTTCCAAGAGTGGTTCCTGAATCGAATGAAGAAGTCATGCTTTTTAATACAGCGCCACAGCGTCGAAAAGTCCGTAAAGAGCGACGCGAACATAGTGAAGCTTTCGCTAATGTTGTTACGCTTTAATGATTCTACGAAAAAAGCATCCAATAGTGGATGCTTTTTTCAATGAGAATAGTTGAGAATTGTATAAGAAATTGTTATATATCTAGTTATCTAAAATTATTTTACCTCAGCTGGTATTGCTAAGCCTAATCCTTCAGCTACACGAGTACCATATTCAGCATCCGCTTTGTAGAAATGTCCAATTTGACGTAATTTAATATCATCTCTTTCAACTGGTTTCATCGCCGCAACAATGTTAGACACTAAGTGTGCGCGTTGCTCTTCTGTCATTAAACGATATAAGTCACCAGCTTGAGTGTAATGATCATTATGATCATATGCTACACTTTCAGCAATGCCAGAAACCGGGTAGGCAGCTTGCTTATGTTCCGGTGTTTCAGTTGGACCACCAAAACTGTTTGGCTCATAATATACTGTTTTTCCACCATTATCATCAAAACGCATTTGACCATCACGCTGATAGTTTTTCACTTCATTTTTTGCGCGGTTAATTGGAAGTGCTTGGTGGTTAGCTCCTACACGATAACGGTGTGCATCGTGGTAAGCAAATAGACGACCTTGAAGCATTTTATCAGGCGAAACATCAATACCAGGAACCAATGTTCCAGGTGAGAAAGTAGCCTGCTCAACCTCAGCAAAATAGTTTTCTGGATTTCTATCTAACACCATACGACCTACTTCAATTAATGGATAATCTTTTTGAGACCAAACTTTTGTTACATCAAATGGATCCCATTTGTATGTATTTGCATCTTCTAATGGCATAATTTGGACATATAGCTTCCACTCTGGGAACTCACCTTTTTCGATTGCATTAAATAAATCTTCTGTATGATAGTCTGGGTTTTCACCAGCAATTTGTGCTGCCACTTCCGGTGTAATATTCTTAACACCTTGTTGTGTTTTAAAATGATATTTAATCCAAACACCATCACCCTCTGAATTTGTCCATTTGAAAGTATGACTTCCAAATCCATGCATATGGCGAAGTGTTGCTGGAATTCCACGATCAGACATAAGAATTGTTACTTGATGTAATGATTCTGGTGATAAAGACCAGAAATCCCAAACCGCGTTAGGATTTTTCAAATGTGTTTGTGGATCACGTTTTTGTGTATGGATGAAATCAGGGAATTTAATCGCATCACGGATGAAGAATACTGGTGTATTGTTACCTACGATGTCATAGTTCCCTTCTTCTGTATAAAACTTAACAGCAAAGCCACGTGGGTCACGTACTGTATCGGCAGAACCATTTTCACCTGCTACTGTTGAAAAACGAATGAACAATGGAGTTCGTTTGCCTACTTCAGAGAATAAATCTGCTTTCGTATATTTTGTAACATCATTAGTTACTTCAAAGTAGCCGTGAGCTCCTGCACCCTTCGCATGAACAACACGTTCCGGAACACGTTCTCTATTAAAATGTGCAAGCTTTTCTAAAAGGTGTACATCTTGCAATAATGTAGGGCCGCGATTACCTGCTGTTATTGAATTCTGGTTGTCCCCTACTGGAGCACCCCAGCTTGTAGTTAGTCTGTTATTATTAGTCATTTAAAATCACCTCATATTTTGTTTTGCTATGAATATATAATAGCATGTATCAATTAAAAATCAATACTTTTTTGTAATTATTATAATTTAATAGTAAAAATTATTTTGTAATTTATATACTACAATGCTCATATACTCAATCTCTTTATTTTATGTGTGGAATAATTGAACTATGACATGGAAACATTCCTATTTAGATATAATCAAAGAAATTTGTTAGGTAGAAGTTTATATAAAAATGTTCCTATTAGATAAGTTTTATACTTTCAGGTTTCTTCAAAAGGGTGTAATCAGTTCACCTTTTATAACCAGGCACCTTAATTTGAAAAGCTATTAATTGATTCTCTATAAATTATTCTTCCGGTAATAAACTCCTCCTCTTTTCTTAACTATCCACCCAAAAAACAATTGATAAACTTTGTATAACAAATTTAGTTAATTAGTTTACATAAAAATATTATCGTTACCCATAGCACATCTGCCTGTTAATAGTTTAATGCACACTCAATAAAATGTTGTCTACATATAATAATCATAAACATTTAGACAATTCGGAGGGATATCATTTTGACTTCACTAAATAATTTTGGACTGCGAGAACTGAATATAGAAGATGCACAATTATATAGCAAATATATAAAATCCTCCTCTTATTTCACGGGGTTATGGGCTTCAAATTACCCTTATATTTGGTGTATTTCTAGATTAAAAAGTCTAAAAGTAGTCTGGAAAATTATTGATAACATGCTAGTAACTTTTATTTTGACAAAAAAACAATTTATGTATATGTGGTGCTTACCATTTGGTCAAGGGAATGCTGATCATGTACTAAAGGTTACAGTTAAAAGTTTACTTTTATGCAATGAATGGAACAATCTAAATAACATAAAAAGACATGCTTATGTAAACTTGTTAAATGAACGCCAAATACTATTTTTATCTTCATCGAAAAAGTTTCGAAAAACATTTCTTTATAAGCAATATAAAAGCAAGGAAATAATATGGAGCTTAGAAAAACTCGTAAAATTAGAAGGGAAAAATTTCAGAGAAATTAGAGCTACAAGGAATAAATTGATTAGAGAACACCCAAGTATCATTCTTCGTGAATATACATCTTCAGATTATGAGAATGTTATAGCTTTAAAAGAATTGTGGAATAAGACATCAGGGAAAAAATATAAAAAAATCACAGATCAGCATCTTTTTAATCAAATCCTTCACAATTATAAGGAGTTAGATGAACTGATTTATGTTGCAACTATTGAAGAGCGAGTAGTTGGATTTGTTACAGGTTCCATACTACCAAATGGTATAGCATGGGGATGTATTTCAAAGGCAGACCCAAACATTAAAGGTCTTTCAATCTTCTTATATATTGAGTTTGCAAAGATACTCAAAGCAAAAGACCCCAGTGTTAATTTACTTCATGTTGGGAGTGATAATAACGAAAAGGGATTACAACAATTTAAAGATAAATTTCGTCCAGTAGAGAAATTACATTTATATGCATTGAAATTAAGAAATTATCATTAATGAAAGCTAGACGGTGATGAATATGGTTCATTTATTTAAAATTATACCGAACCCAACTAAGGAAGATTTTCTTGTAATAAGTAAAAATAGTTTCATAGATTTAAATAACAAGTCTGCTCAGCTATTTTTTGGAATAAAGTCTGTAATCGTAAGAATTCAGGCTTCTGAAGATTTACAAACAAATGAAATACTTCTTTCAGATAATATTATTAAACAATTAGGTATCCCATTGTACTGTGATTACGTATTAAATGTTAATTCGGATCATATAATACTTGGTCCTTTTATAGGTATATTGGCCTCCTACACTGAATTAGCCCTTGATCGTCAAATTTTAGACCTCGCTAGTTATGTGAAATATTACAGTGAAATTGGTGGTATTATTTCTGCCTTTTCACTAGACCAAATTAATATCAAACAATCCTATATTGAGAAGGGATATGTTTATAATCCGAAAAGTAAAAAATGGTTACCAACAGAAAAAATTCCTTTACCTGCCTCTATTTTCAATAAATGTAAGGTTCAAATGAATGATTCTTGGAATTACCTTTCATCTTTCTATAGGGATAAAATGTTTAATTTTCCAACATTCAATAAATGGGATATGTATAAATGGTTCTCTAAAGATCCTTTATTAAAGGGAATCCTTCCTACAACACAGCTTTGCACACATCCTAAGGAAATCTTACATTTTATAAAAAAATATAAGCGGGCATACCTTAAACCTGTTGGAGGTACCTTTGCAAAAGGAATCATGATACTTTCCTATAATCAGCAAAGTGTAACAATTCAATTTGAAAAGAAAAGAAAAATCGAAAAACGTTCATTTTATAAGAAAATTGAGTTCAAAAAGTTTTTCAAGAGACTACTTCAGCGAGGAGATTATCTTATCCAAGAAGCTATAAATCTTCTAACATCAAACGATCGTATCATTGATTTTAGATTTATATATGTCAAGAATTATGAAGGGAAATGGGATAATACAGGTTTATTTGCAAGATATGGGAAGACTGGTAGTGGTATTAGTAACCTTACTCGAGGAGGAGTACCAAAAGAAGGTATTATCGCATTACAAGAATTGCTTCCTGAGGAACAAATAGACCAAAAACTTGAGGAAATGAGATTTGTTTCCAATAGGGCAGCATCCATTTTAGAAGAAAAACTCACTCAATGCGGAAATCTTGGCTTCGATTTTGGAATAGATCGCAACTTCAAACTATGGATTATTGAAATAAATAATGAGGACCCCGACCATCGTATTGCTACTGTATGTAAACGTAAAGATATACTGTATATCACAAGATTACAAAACATGCTCTATGCTAAGAAATTAGCAGGATTTTAATAAGGGAAGACCTCCTAAGTCATATGCATCTTTTTAGACTTAAGAGGTACTTCCTATTTTTGTCTTAATTTTTGAATTAATCCCTTATGTGATTGGTACATTGAAGTTTTCACTAAAACAATTGTATTAGAATCTACTCTCTCTAAAAGTAATTGGATAGCTTTATCTGAATGCTCACAATGGTAAACATTCCCTTTTATTCCCATCCTCTTTGCCTGCTTACTTATGTGTTCTGCATCTTTCCCAATTGTTATAAGAATATCAATCTCTTCATTTGCTAAAATATTACCTACCAAAGTATGAACTTCTTCAGTTTTATTACCTAAAAATTTTATTTCTCCTATAACAGCTATTTTCTTTTTACCATGAGAAATATTTTTTAAAACATCTAACGAAGACTCGATGGATGTAGGATTTGAACTCCAAGTATCATCAATCAACATAGAGCCATTTACACCTTTGACAATTTCTACATGTTTTGGAAGAGATGGAAAGGTTTTCAAGCGTTCAATACTTTCCTCTAGGGGCATACCTAGTTGATTTGCCGCTGCAATTGCTGCAATGGCGTTATATACATTATGCTTTCCTACCCCCGGGATAGCACCCTCGAACATTTTGTTTTTATGAATCATTTTATAAAGCATGTTATTATCTTTGTATTCAATATGTTTAATTTGAAAGTCTGATCCCTTGTTCATTCCGAAAGTGACCACTTTTTTATTGAAATTTTCCAGGTTTAATCTTTGTACATATTCGTTATCACCATTAACCACAATCGTTCCTTTTGGATCCATAATTTTAAATATTGATAGTTTTTCTTGAACATAAGACTCAAGATCGCGAAAACCATTTAAATGATCAATTCCAATTGATGTTAATATGCCAACATGAGGTTTAAAGTATTGATAAGCTTTCCTTAAATGCCCGGGTGCTGCTACAGCTGTCTCCATGACAACGATCTCCGTTTTGCTATTAATACCAAGTAAATAATCTAAATGTCGTGATGGATCATTTTCATTTTTTATTGTCTTGTAAACATTATGATTTTTAGAGAAAATCCAGCTGACCATTTCTTTTGTGGTAGTTTTTCCACACGTACCTGTAACGGCAATAAATGGAATGGTTAGCATGTTTCTATAAAAATCAATAAAATTCCAATAGGCTTTTTTGACATTGTTTACTTTAACAACAGTAACATTATCTCCTAAATGAGTGATTAAATGTGGGGTAGCGGTAATGATAACGAGATTTTTGAAATGGGTTGAATATTTAAGAGAAAGTTTGTTTTTTACGTGGAAATACATTGTATGATCTTTTAACAAAGATCTTTTGGGTACCTTGATGACATGTTTAATTAGGGGAACGTCTTTTCCATAGACCACTTTTCCTTGCATTATAGGTAATAATTCTTTTAAGTAGATCGGTTTCATCTTTATCTCCCTTTTTTATTTTTCAAAGCCCGTTAATGCTTTAGCATACATTAAAGGTGTTTGCCAGACTTTTTTATAGATAGACTTTGGTAATTGATAAAGACGTTCGTCTGCAGCATAACTTACTTGTACTTCAAGCACCCACACCTTCATCTGTTTATCAACAACTACATCAATGGCTACATCTGCAAGGTTCTGCTTCTTTCTTTCTAGTGCGATACAAACATTTTTACACACTTGAATGATTTCCTGCTCAATTTCTAATCTTTGAGTTCTGTTCAGATTGAAAAACTTCTTTAAAGCTTGATCTAATGGTAAAACTTCTTGACTATGCTTTAAGTTCGTAATGACACGATTGGGCTTTGATATACGTCCATAAATACCCGAACAATTCCAGTTCTTCGTCTCATCCTTTTGCATATAGGTTCGGAAATCAACCAAGCTTTTCCCATACATAAAAGGAACACCTTGTTGGATAATATATTGCCGCTTTTCTGTTAGACTAGTTATAAATTGTTCTAATTCTTGTTCTGTAAATAATACCTTTTCTTGATTATTTGTATCTTTAATTAGATAACCAAGTTTTATTTTTTCCGCCTTATAAATCCCCCGACCTCTAGAGAGATTTGTAGGCTTTAAGTAAACAGCGTCAAAGTGATTAATCATTGCTAAGAAGCTGCTTACCCCCCTAAGAGTTTGAGTAAAGGGAAGATGCTGATTAACAGACGCATCTTTACGGAGTAACTTCCATAACTTTGTTTTTGTCATTAAGCAGTTATTAAAGACTCTCATTTCCACATTTTTTCTTAGCTTATTAAAATAGTTTTTCTTAATATAAGTTCGGTTATACAAAACCGTTGGAAAAGGAAAAACTCCTTCTTTCCATTCACCCTGGACCGAATAATAATAACCTCTTAGTAATTTTTTCTTAACATCTATCCAATCTTGACTTACTACAAATACTACACCTTTCCCTTTTTCATTTGAGGGAATTCTCTCTTTTAAGCGTTCCAATACTTTAGTAGTTAATTTTTCATGGTCTTTTACCAGTAGCATTCCGATTAAGGGGCCGAGATGAATTTCATTATTCCTAATCAAAACCTCAAGTCTTACATCTGTAGGAAATGTAACATCTTGTGAAAATCGGTTTGAAAAGCCGATTGTATCATCCTCTAAAAGTCCGTTCAATTCAATTTCCTTTTTTATACATAAGTTTCCGTAAATGACAGATATAATCTGACTTTCCTTGAATTTCAATCGTTTCATCGTGTTTGAATTCATCATGATATTTTGAATGTTTAGCCATTTTACAATCATTATCAAACTGCCCTTTCATCTCATATTAAAGAATTGATAATTGTCATGTCTTCGCCTAACGGTTTGAACTAAACAAAGTTTTTTTACAACTTCTCCAATAGGCTATAAGTTATTACATGAAAATGATGGTAAAAATGCTACGGCTTATGTCTAGTTTTATGCTTTTTAATTTTACTAGTAAATATTTATAGAAAGAAAGATACAGATTCTCTAAATAAAGGTTAATAAAAAGTCAAAGGCAATTTTTGATGTACTAAGATATTCTATATAATAATCAACTAATTAATTTAAAAAAAGTCGTAAAAAAGTTCATGAAGACTTTCTCCATTTGCATAATACTGCTTAGCAGATATATCATTATCCTTTTTTCTTAAAATCATACTGTTATTATCTCCATGAGCGAGAACCCAAGTTATTAATGGAAAAATGACAACCACATAACCTTTATTTATCTTTTTCAAATGTTTAATCACACGACCATGATGCCTGATGGTTACTTTAAAATTCACTTTAAATGCATCTTTTTTCTAGATGTTTTTGGGAATTAATTATTTTCAAAATAGAAAATTTGACTTGTTCCACAACCACCATAAAATCTATCTCGCACCCAAAGTTCATTATTAATTAGATTGACCATAAAACCATTATTAAAGATGTATGAATCTGAAATCGGAAGAGAACGTATATATACTACAAATCGATAGTGGATCCAATCATCCGCATCGACCGGCATAAAATATCCGGAATAACCAATTTTCCTCAAATAAGAACCTATTACTCTCCGTTTTCTTGTTTTATCCCAAAAAAACCTCTAGGACTCTCTTTGGAGGAGCAAACTTACCCCCGAGCCAAGTAACTTTTTCATGTTTCAATTCTTTAATATTAGGTTTTTTATGACCAGCAATAATTACTCGAAAGTTTTGGTCAGTATTATTTAAAATTACCTTAACGTTAGATAAATTTCTTTGAACAATGTTCCAATTGCGAGACCACTTTTTACTTTTAAGGGAAATTGCAAAAAAAGGATCTCTTTATTCCGTGTATCTTGGGGAGACCGTTGGTTTTCCAAATGATTTTCATTGACTTTAGGTGGTCTATTGCCGTTAAACTAGGGATATCATCGACTTTTTTATTAACATAATCTGTACTAGCTTTAAAATTATTTGTGTTGGCTTTTAAAATCATAAAATCACCGTCCTTTTACTTATTACTCTTGTTTGGAATAAAAAGATACAGAGGTAATATGAGATATGATACGGTTTATATATTTCAATAACGTGAAGTTGGGTAAAATTATTTATACATATTTTCATTAATAATTGGTCTTCCTATTGAATAATACTCTATTAGATTATTTTTCACTTTTTCTAAAGGATAGCAGTTCCTACCATCGAATATGATTGGAGATGACATTAATTCTTCATACTTTGATAAAGGAAATTCAATAATCTCTTTCCACTCTGTTGCTATAAAGGCGGCATCACATCCCTCAATCGCACTTTCAATACTATCCGTTAATTGAATTTCCGAATTTAAAAGTGGCTTTGCATTGATTGCTGCAATAGGATCATAAGCTATAACCTTCCCACCTGCGTTAATTAATTGATTAGCTATGTCTATAGAAGCTGCTTCTCGCATATCATCTGTATTAGGTTTAAACGCTAATCCTAATAACGCAAATTTTTTCCCACTTAACGTATTGAACCTTTCCTTTGCTTTTTTTACTAATATTGTTTTTTGCTTGTTATTTATATCCACTACAGAAGATAGTAAATTAAATTGTTCACCGGCTTCTTTAGCGATATTAATTAGAGCTTTTGTATCTTTCGGAAAGCAAGAGCCCCCATATCCAATTCCGGCCGTTAAAAATTCTGATCCAATTCTTTTATCTTTTCCTATCCCCTTTGAGACTTCTTCAATGTTGGCACCTAACTTTTCACATAAAGAAGCAATCTCATTGATAAAACTTATTTTCATAGCTAAAAAAGCATTGGAGGCGTACTTTATCATTTCAGCACTTCGGATATCCGTTTTTATAATAGGAACTTGAAATGGCTTGTTAATCTCTTCTATTAGATTTGCTGATTCATCATTATTGGAACCAATTACAATCCGATCTCCATGAAAGGAATCGTAAATAGCTGACCCCTCTCTTAAAAACTCCGGATTTGATACGACATCAACTTTAATATCGCTTGATAGATGATCTCTAACAATTTTTAAAACTTTTTCATTTGTCCCCAATGGAACTGTACTTTTTATAACAATAACTACCGATCTAGAAATAAAATGTGCAATTGATTTTGCTGCATCCTCAACATACTGGAGATTAGCAGCTCCATTTTCAGTTTGTGGTGTTCCTACCGCAATATAAATGACATCCACATTCAAAAATGCCTCTCTATAGTCAATAGTAAAAGTTAAACTTCCACTATTGATGTTCTTTTTCATTAATTCTTGTAAACCAGGTTCATAAATTGGAGAGACTCCATTTTTCAACAACGTAACTTTTTGTATATCTATATCAACACAAGTTACCTTATGACCTATTTCTGAAAGACATACACCGGTTACTAGGCCAACATAACCGGTGCCAATTACTGCTATGTTTTTCATGAATGGACTCCCTTCTATATTCTTTCTAAACTATAGTGATCTTAGTCAGAATATTAATTTATGAATATCTTATTTTAATTTTCAACTTTCATTGCTTATATTTTCCAAGAAATTTTGATAGCTCTTTTCCATTCATTTATTCTTTTCTTAAAATTAATTCAACAGTTATGCATGATTATTGGGTTTTTAGAGACATCCCTTCTGTTTGGTCGACTGTTCCATTTAATTCCTAAAGTTCCTATATAGGGAGTATATTTTGTAGGACCATTATACTCAATGATTCTAACTAATTTATTCTTAAAACCTAATAATTTTAGAAAGCCTGTTGATCCCACCACCCTCGTCTACTTTTCCTTTTATAATTCCATACCTTTTTTAATATCTCAAAGGTCATAGGATCTTTTTTGGCAACGATAACACCTGAATTTGGAAAAAGTGGTTTCCTTCCAAATTAGCTAGTCATATAAATAACGTGAATATGCGTTAATAGTGACTCGTCGCGAATATCTCCTTGAATGAAAGAAGCACGGGGGTCAACAGCTTCACGGTGTCCTGTCGGTAAATTGTCCAAGACAATGACTTGATATTTTTGTTCTAGAAGTTGCTTAACCACATGGCTCCCGATATACCCTGCTCCACCAACTACTAAAATCATTAGGGATTTTCCTTTTTATAAGTTTTTTGTATAGATAGCAGATATTTGCCTTTATGCAGATATCTTTTTCTCATATAAGAATAGATCTTGGTGTTATTAATCTTCATTCCAATGAGTAATCTCTAAATACTTAAAATATTCAAATTGATATCGATGTCCTTTACGCCATGGTTTCTTTCTCCCGGTATAGTGAATAATCGAAGGATTTATTTTTTTATGCCCTAATAATTTTAAATCTGTTGTCGTTAAATTCCATTTCTTATCAAAGTTACGGTATTTATTATATAAGACACCATTTAAAGCATCTTGTTCTTGAAATCTAATTATTTTCTCGTTTTTAATTAAATAATCGATTACAAGCTGATAAACATTATGTTCGCGCCATTTGTTCAGATTAATTACCATGACACCTGCATTAAAACAACCATATTTATATGGGATAGAAAGTGCTCTTCTCCTATTTCTTAAATATGACTTCCTTGAGGCTGCTAAAAAATAGTTCTCTATATCAATGTTCCACAAGTTTGTTATATCATGTCGGATAATCAAATCACTATCTAAGTAAATGGCTTTTTTTATTTCAGGTTCAAGTAAATCAGGAATAAGCAGTCTGTAATAAACTTCTTGTTTATAGTACTGAGTAAGCTTGAAATTTTCAAATAATGCCGGATCGATTTCAAAAAATTTAATGACTATTCCAAACCTTTCTACAGATTGGTTTAACTTTAATTGATTTTTTTCGGAAATGGATCCAATTACATAAATATTAATCGGATTACTAGATTCTTTATTTACTAATAAAGATGTAAGCATTACAGCAGTATACTTTACATAATTGTCACTACTTACAGTAACTACTTGAAGAGTTTCCAAATATCCTCACCCCTTTATAACAAACATCCACCTGTTTAGTAAGGATTGATGTCTTCTTTCTGATTTATAAATCACTTTCACTTAACCATACTATGTAAAAAAAAAAGGATATGATTGTGTGGATAAACTATGCAAATGAAATTTTTGTATAAAAATTGTTATTTATAGGCTTAAGCAAAATCAATCCTTTTGATATGGAATAAAATAACTTAGTTTCAGGGAACTATTAGCATTTCCGTACAGTACTTACACTAATAAAGCTACATGTTTTACTGAAGTAGAAGAGGAGGAGCGGTACCTTTGATTCCTATTTATGATCTCAATATTACTCCTAAAAGCAATACAGTAATTTGTAGTTTTTCATACGGAATAAACATATGAGAGGGTTTCATCTTATGAAACCCTCTGTGGAATATTGTGGGAATAATCATAATATTGATACCCTTTTTTCACAAAAAGTTTTGTTCCATCTCTTGATATACAGAAAAAAAATAAAATAGTTTTATTGTTTAATTTATTGAGATTTTAATATGCGATGTGAATCGATTCTGAGGCAATGTTCGTGAATTTCGATCAGGATATCCGTGATAAAATAATGTCAGAACATATTATTTACATGTCTTCGTATTATGGTAGAAATTCACTCTTTCCAAATTCAGGTGTTATTGTTGTTGCTAAAAGAGATGAAAACACAGATGAAATTTTACAGTTAGTTTGGAATCATAAGAAAAAATCAGGCGATGTCTGGTGGGATCAACAAGAATTTCTAAAAAGTCTTGGATTTAATAACAGGAATACAAAGATTATTTCTTACTTAAATTGTTTATAGACTTGTAGGGAACGATGTTCCACTTCAAGTTCAGGGTATTGATTGGGACGGGTCGCCAAACCTTTAGTTGTTTCATTCAGTCCTTTTTTATAGTGTTCCAACTTCATATGTGCCTCAGCTTTGCCTGTTAAAAGAGGATGCTTTGCTATGCACTCAAATTCATCAAATATCTCTAAATGATGATCTAAGGTTTCTTCTATCTTCACTTGTTTACCTGTACGTTTAGTTTTTTATTTGCAGTTTTATCAAACCATATCCTAACATCTCATTCAACGAATGTAATGTCATTTGGAACTACGTGAAGTCAGTAGAGATTCATTTGTCTCTTACAAAGGCAAACGGTATTCTGTACCTTTTCGATTTGCAAACAAACGAGTCACCACAGAAAAGATTTGAGATAGAGCAGAAATAGTTAGCTAACTAAAACATGAAGCCAGCTTTTCCTATTTCTTAGTATCGAAACTAATTCTCCGTTATTTTAGGGGAAATTGGAACCGTTGATTACAAAGCTTCCTGTATAAGGTGAATTTTCCTATCAAGTAGACTTATCCAGTGATTTAGAGGTACAAATCCACTTGATCCATCACTATCTAGAAATATTTTTTTTTAAAAAAAGTAAGACCTTAACTTAAGTCTCACTTTTTTCATGGTACATTATTCCAAAATCTTAAATGAATTAAACAACCAATTGTCAAGATTTTCTCCCTGTGCATTATAATGCTTTGCTGAAATAAGATTATCTTTTTTCCCTAAAATCATACTGTTGTTGTCACCATGCGCAAGGACCCATGTCAAAAGCGGATAATTAACAAGCGTATAATTTTTGTTTGCTCTTTTAAGATATGTCAAAACATTAGCGTGACGTTTTCCGACGGCAACTCTAAAATTTGTTCTCTGAACATCTCGAATTCTTGAAGTTTCAGGGAACTCCTCATTTCTAAAATAAAATAGTTGACTAGTTCCGCATCCGATATAAAAGCTATATCTCATCCAAATTTCTTTTTTAGCCAGATTAACCATATAACCTCTATTAAAAACAAATGCATTAGAAACAGGGCATGACCGAATATATTCTACAAATCGATAGTGAATCCAATCATCTGCATCAACAGGCATAAAATAACCAGAAAAGCCAATTTTCCTCAAGAATGCACCAATTACTATGCGTTTCCGTATTTTATCAAAATAAAACCCTTGTGAATTTTTTGGAGGTGGGAATTTGACACGGATCCATTTCACTCGTTCATGATTTAACTCGGCTATATCCGGCTTTTTGTGACCCGCAATAATAACACGAAAGTTTTGATCCGTATTATTAAAAATAGATCTAAGCGTTTTAGCCAGATTCTCTTGAACCCTTCCCCAATTTTGGGAGACACTTTTACTTTTTAGTGAAATAGCAAATACAATTTCTGGTTTATTTTGGTTGTTGTCAATTTTTTCTTTAGTAAAATATTCTTCTATTTGATTTAACTGCTCCATTATAGGAAGTTCATCAAACTGTTGTAGTATGAAATTTCCTGTATTCTCTTCGCTTTCTTTTACATAAACATTTTTCATTTCAGGAAATTTTTCTTTGTCTTCAATATGATTTATAGAAATCTTCTTATAAGTTCTTTTTTTCATTATAAATGTTCACATCCAATATTTTTTAAATTTATGGGTGGATGCCATTCTTTCTTTTATTCTTTTATAAATAAATTGTTGGATAGCGTTGTTTTCCATTCGTTAGATCCTCTTTCAAAGCATAGCCCCGTAATAAGAATAATAATAAGTCTTAGAACTCTTTATTAATGTATGAGCAAGTGTTTTCAATTGTTCTTTCGAGATATACCCTTTTTTATATGCGCAACCTCTTCAATACAACCAATTTTGATTCTATGTTCTTCTTCTATCTTTTGTATAAACTGACACGCATTAAATAAAGAGTGATGTGTCCCAGTATCAAACCCTTTTATATGATCATCTAATAATTCTACTTGCAGCTCGCCTTTCTTTAAATATCATTTGTTAATATCTGTGATTTCTAACTCTCCTCGTTGGGAAGGAAGCAGATTCTTTGCTATTTCAAGTACCTAAGCAGCAAATAACCATATCACTTTTGGGTTTTAGTGAAAAATCATGAGTAGGAATAATCTTATAAACTCCTTTTTAACTTGTTGGAGTATGCTCCATTTTTAATTATCTTTTTTAATTAAAAATTTATCTAAGTAACTTCCGTATTCACTTTTTAATTGCTTTTGAATTAATAGTTTTAATTGTTCCTCATTTATAAACCCTTTTTTATATGCGACATCTTCTATACATCCAATTTTGATATTTTGTTTTTGTTCAATATCCTTTATAAATTTAGTCGCTTCGAATAGTGAGCCGTGTGTTCCTGTATCAAACCAAAAAACATCCTTACCTAACAGCTCTACGTGCAAATTATCCATCTCTAAATACGCTCTGTTTATATCAGTAATTTCTAACTCTCCTCGATCTGAGGGTGTTAAGTTTTTTGCTAATTGTATAACGCGATTATCGTATATATATAAGCCAGTAACAGCATAATTAGATTTCGGATTTCCTGGTTTTTCTTCTATAGAAATTACTTTTTTATCTTCAAATTCAACTACCCCAAATCTTTTAGGATTAGGTACGTGATATCCAAAAATAGTGGCTCCTATTTTCCTATTTATTGATTTTATTATTTTTGATTTAAGATCATCACCATAAAATATGTTATCCCCTAACAGTAAGGTAACATGATCATCACCAATAAAATCTTCGCCTATAATAAACGCTTGTGCAATTCCTTTTGGAGTTGGTTCTTCTTCATATTTTAAGGTTAATCCTATCTGTTTTCCGTCTCCTAACAAATCTATGAATCTTTGTTTATCTTTAGGTGTAGTAATAATTAATATTTCTTTAATACCAGCTTCCATTAATAAAGTTAGCGGGTAGTAAATCATTGGCTTATCATAGACTGGGAGTAATGCTTTAGAAATTACACCTGTTAATGGAAGTAACCGAGTGCCATTGCCTCCTGCGATAATTATTCCTTTCAATTTTTACTCTCCTTTCGTGATGTTCTCTCCCTTCAA
>JAPSLU010000327.1 GCA_031180405.1 Bacillus sp. (in: firmicutes)
CGAGAAGTCCTTATTATAACTCTGAAAAATATATATGTAATAATAACTGTAAATGGGGGATGGTATGGGGTTGCAAGGGAGAGAAAGTTTAATTGTTGGTTGGATTACTTTGTTTCTAATGGGGACAGATTTATTTGTAGTGTCTCCGTTACTACCGTTTATTTCGGAAGCGTATAATGTTAGTTCAGCGATAACAGGGTGGATGGTAACTGTTTTTGCTGTAACATATGCTATTGCAGCACCTTTCTTTGGTTGGGTTTCAGATAAAAAAGGAAGAGGGATTTTTATTACGTTTGGGTTAATATTATTTACTTTCTCTAATGCCTTAACTGCTTTTTCACCTTCTTTTGCCTGGTTAATCATTAGTCGTATTTTAGCTGGTTTGTCCGTTGCTGCAATTACCCCTTTGATTTATGCAATTATCGGTGATATTGCACCATCAAATCGGAGAGGAACTTGGCTTTCTATTGTTGTTTCGGGACATTTAACAGCTCTTTGGACAGGAGCTCCATTCGGTACTTTGTTAGAGCATATTTTTGGTTGGCGTTCAGTATTTGTTGTAATGGCTATTATAGGAACAATATTGGCAGTAGTGAATTTCAAAACATGGAAATCTGTTCCTGAAAGTGATTTAACAAGAAGTCGCTTAGAAGGAAATCTGCTAAGAATACTCGGTTCGGTAAGTGTTACAACCATTTGGGCGATTTCAATGTATGCTCTATATGTTTACTTAGGTGCTGCTCTTTATTCCGAAAATAGATTCTCATCATTAGAAATCGCATTAGCTGTTACTTTTTATGGAATCGGTGCTGTCTTAGGAAGTCTGATAAGTGGACAATTCACAGATAGGTTTGGAGAAAGGAAGATTACGAAAGCTACGCTAATTTTTTTGACTGTAATACTCGTTTGTTTAGGTATATTCTTCTCATCTGGCTATTGGATTTATTTCTTTCTATTCATCTGGGCTTTGGTTGGGTATGCAGGATTTACATCATACCAAGCACGATTAGCAGTCGAGTATCCAAAGGAACGAGGAATTGTAATGGCGTGGAATAATACTGCTCTATATATTGGTATTACAATCGGTTCAATGATTGGTGGTTATGTCATATCTAATTGGGGATACCCTTTCCTTCCATATGTTTGTAGCATTACAGCAATCATTAGTTTTGTCCTTAGTACCCAAAAGGTCCAACAACCAAAAAAAGAATCAGCTTTTCCCGCAGATACATGACCTCGGAATTGGGTGGGATGAATTAATCAAAAACATATCCCGATACTTGCTCCATTATTCAAGAAAGAAATTTGGATACTACAGGGTCCGTATAAGGACGCTTTGGAACAAATAGCAATACAAAGCAGTAATGCATTTCGAATTAAAAACGTTAGAGATCATCTATCAATAACTATGAAAGGTCCTGTCGAATAGAGGAACTTGCGGAATTAGCAAATATGAGTGTTGCTTCGCTCCATCGGCATTTTAAAGAGGTAATTACTATGAGCCCGATTCAGTTTCAAAAACAATTGAGATTACAGGAAGCTAGACGTTTGTTATTAGCTATACAGATTGTAAAGGATTTTACTTAAGCTCAAAGGGCATTAGTTGAACAATGAAAAAGCATTGTTGTTGTAGTAAATAAGGTCATTTGTTGTGCAGAAAGATAGATGAATACAGGTATTCTTCCTGTTCATCTATCTAAAAATCTCCGTTTTTAGCAACTATATTTACAGTAAAACTTATATATTATTAATATTTTAGAATTAAGAAGTATTTAAATTAAAGATTCACCAAATAATATATTAATTTTAAATTCGTTTTACACATATACCTGCGAATTCGCAAAAATTATGAAACGAAGGCAACCATTACAGCAAGATTTGGAAAGTCTTTTTTTATTTATGATGTTATTTTTATATCATCACCAAGAAAATTATAACTTAGACGGGAGGTGTATAGAAGACATAACGGTCATTAACATTCCGTATCAATGGAATCCTTTTTAATTGGTACGTATATGTGATAGGCTGAGTCAAGATTTTGAACATTTTCAAAAACTTGAATAAGTTCAATAGAAGAATTCTCCTTTTCCTGTTTTGAGATTTTTAAAAATCTAGCAAAGTCAGTAATGAAGATATCACCTATGTCGAGTAGATCACCAAAATAGTTGAAACTAGCACAAAATATTTGTGGTACATCAATCGTAAAGTAATAGGGTTTATCAATTTGAATATCATGTGGAATCCCCAATAAAACTTTGAATCGTGTTGAATTAGGTTGACAGTTTGAATAAATCACATAACAGGAACCATTGATGTTTTTATCTATGTTGTTTAATAGCATTTTTGAATGAGAGCGAAATTTTGCCTTATAATCATCAGTTGCTAGATCAACTTCAAATGCTATCCCACATACTCGAACAGCTCTAAAATCTTTAAGGGTAAAATCGGTGACAATATCACCATTGATGTTTTTGATTGGTCTTTTAACCACTGATGGAATTGGCTCTTCGGTTATCGTTATATTTTTTTCCCTGAGTAAGCTTGGTGCTATACCGTGCTGGCGTTTAAAAGCACGGGTGAAGGAAGATGGTGTTCCAAAGTTAAGTTGATACGCAATATCTGTTAAGGATAGGTTTTCGTTTTGAATTAATTTTACGGACGCATTTAATCTTCTTGATAGTAAGTATTGGTTTAATGAACAACCCATCATTGCAGAAAAAAGTCTATGAAAATAGTATTTAGAGAGGTTGAATCTACTTGCAACAGAATCCAATGATAATGATTCCTCAATATTATTCTCAATGTATATTAAAGCCTTTTCAATTATTTCATAATGTTCCATCTTATCACCTACACTGAATTTTTTCTATAAATTTCCTAATTAGTTTAACATATGAGGGTTATAAAGTATTGATTATTATTTGAGGGAGGTAAAACCATGAACAACAAGCACAAAAAAGAAGGAAGTAATCGAAAAGTCTCAGGAAAGAGTATCATCCGGTGGTTAGGGTTATTTGCAATAATGGCAGGGATTCTATTCATCGTAATTCAGTTTATTCATCCATCAGATCATATAACGTCAGTCAACTCAAGACATTGGATTATAGTTGCGTGTTTGACAAGTATTATGTCCCTTTTCAGTTTGATAGGAGTTATAGGCATCTATACTAAACAAGTGGAAGAGACAGGTTGGCTTGGTCTAATCGGATTTATAATTTTTAATTTGTTTTGGTTGGTTTCAATGATTTTTAGTTTCAATGAAGCATTTGTTTTACCATTGCTTACAAATAATGCTCCTCAATTTGTGGAGGGTATATTAGGACTCTTTGGAGGAAACAAAAGTGAGGTTAATCTGGGGATTTTCACAGTACTAGCACCGATTGCAGGAGTGCTCTATATGCTTGGCGGCCTCTTACTTGGTATTGCGACTTTTCGTGCTGGAGTCTTGCCGCGTTGGGCGGGTGCCTTGCTTTCCTTTGCTGCTGTTGTGACACTCGCTGCCGCAATAATTCCTCACCCGTTTGATCGTATATTGGCGGTACCGATGGGGGTAGCTTTAATTTGGTTGGGATATGTTGTTTGGTCAGACACAAAAGAAGCATCGAACTTATCTCCACAATAGATGAGTTAAGGTGGGGATGTTTTTCATCCATTCCTTTTCTTGTTTAAACTATTCAAGTTGGTGCCATATATCAATTATATAATGACAATACCAATAGATATTAGAAGGTCGTGGTAGATATTACTCTTATTCATGTAATCAATAGGGGTGAGTGTACATGAATGGCTAACGAAGCAGGACGTAGTAATTCAATGATATTACTCTTTACTAATCTAGTAAAGATGTTGGATAATGGGTTAAATAATATATTTCTACTATATTTAGTGAAAAAATGTACAGCAGAGAGAGCGGTATAGTCAAGTTCCAAATTAAAGCATGAGATATATATTTACTTAAATAAGTGGCTGCTTTAATTGAGAATAAGGGCGGGCATATTAAAATTCTCGCCCTTGCCTCATGTTTTATCATAATGATAAATCACCCGCTAGCAATTTAGTTGCAGTTGTAGCTGATATCGGTTTACTAAATAGAAAGCCTTGTCCTAATTCACATCCGTAATTACTTAATAGAGTTACTTGTTCTTCTGTCTCAATCCCTTCTGCAATAATCTTTTTATTTAAGTTATTACCGATTTCAATTATTGCTTTTGCTATAAAGGAATCACTTTCGTTTAAACATATGTTCTCTATAAGGGATTTATCCATTTTGATGATATCAAAGGGCATCTTTGTCAAAAAGGCAAATGTTGAGTAGCCTTTTCCGAAATCATCTAGGGCAATTTTAATACCTAGCTCCCTTAGAGGAGTTAAAAATGAAACTGCTGTTTTTTCATTTAGATCTACGCCTTCAGTTATTTCTAAGATTAAGTTTCTTGGTCTAATGTTGTATTTCTCTAAACTAGAAATAATAAAATGAACGAAACCTTTATCTCTTATTTGTACAGCAGATATATTAATTGATAGTGTTACATCCTTAAAACCAAACTCTAGCCAGGTGTTCAACTGTTTGCAAGCCTGTTTAAATATCCAATATCCAAGAGGGATAATCGTTCCAGTTTCTTCGG
>JAPSLU010000328.1 GCA_031180405.1 Bacillus sp. (in: firmicutes)
TAAAATCATTAAGACTGAGTTTGTCAATCGTCGTCATTTTGATAGTTTAGAAGAATTATCAAGACAATTTCATGACTATGTTCACTGGTATAACTATATTAGAATCCATGGAACCCTAGATTATTTTAGTCCAATTGAATTCAAAATTAAACACCTTAAAAAAATTGTCTAGTTTAGTGTTGACGATCCACTTTTCATCTGCATGATATATAAATACATTTCTTCCTTATTTAAAGGTGAGTTAAGATAGTTTCTTTTGTTTAACATTATTATTACTCTCATTCTTAAAAAGCTTTAAACTAATAAAAAATTTAAGACCCTCAAACTGTTGAATAAGCACTATCTGGTATTCCAAATTCATCTTTTATATTCCTATCTAAATTAAGTTCTAAATTAAAGTTTTCCGATCATCTTAACTCTTTTAATCCCAGATTCTAAACATGACTTTATAAAACCTCTATTTGTAGCATTAGGTAAATCTGATTGCCAAGAAGAAAAAACAGTTTTATATATCACCTACTATAATTCATATAAAACATCTATTTAAATAGTTTCTATTTAATTCTAATCCTTTTTTGGTAACATTTTGACACTGAGGTTTAGGCACGATAATACTTTTCCTTTATAAATTCTGCAACTTTGTAAAGCTCTGGATGTAATGTTGCTTTAGAAATTCCAAAAACCATTAGTTGATCAATAATTGATTTTTTACTGTCTTTTTCAATAACTATTTTATAAAACTGACTATTACCTTCACCAAAAGTTGATGGCTGTAAGCTGCTATCTATTTCTCTATCTTTTAACCCAAAGATTATAAAAGCTCCGCTTTGTCTAATAATCCGTGCATTATTCTTACGCGGAAGAAGAAAATAATTGCTCAGTAGGTCCTTGGGATTAATAATATTCTCAAACGCTGGTTTTTCTTTTTTTATTTCATGTAAAAGCCTTTTAATTATTTTATTATTATTAAACTTTAAAATCGTTTCTTCAGAATCATTTTCTAGTATTTCTTTTTGAGCATTAGATGCTAGACCAAGAATTTCTTCTTTTTCATCAGAAGTAAATCTTGGGAGAGATGATAGAATAGTGATTGCATCGCTCTCATACTGTTTAATATATGACTTATCTGGTTTCATTACAAAAACAGAACCATCTTCTTCATAATTTCCTTCACAAGCAAAATATAACGCCACTAAAGCATTACTTGTTACATCAAGTAATCGAGTAGGAACACCGTAATGTTGCATCTTTGATAGTATCTCATTATGAAGGTTACATTCTTCAAATTCATGCGCACATTCTGTCAAAATTTGTGTGTATATATTGTGTTCCATATTACGTAATCCACCTCTAAATATGGATGGAGATAAATTATATGAAATATTACTTTGACCCCTATAA
Organism: Bacillus sp. (in: firmicutes); assembly: GCA_031180405.1. Classification (GTDB taxonomy): domain Bacteria; phylum Bacillota; class Bacilli; order Bacillales; family Bacillaceae; genus Metabacillus. The sequence continues at coordinate 1,402 of JAPSLU010000328.1, forward strand.
AAGATATCCCCTCTTAATTTATCTTCTAGCCTTGGTAGCTGATTGAGATATGTTTCAATACTAATAACCTTTTCATCTGAATTCATAATTTATTGTCTCCTTTTATTCGTAATTTCAAGTTACTTTAAAAAGCTTAGAGATGTTTCTTAGAGTTTCTTTATATATTTTTTAAAGCATATATCACCGTTCCATAATTGGATAATTTAGCAACGATAAGTAAATATATTTCATTAAGATATGTATTTAAGAATTGCCAAAACATATGCAGGGTTAGCTTCCGATGCACCATTTTGACGTAATAAAGTTGTGTTTAATGAAGAAACCTTACCAAGCATAAGAGCTTTTTCAAACTCGCTCCTGTGAATTGTTCTAAGTTTTTCTGTGCTTTCGACACGAATTATGCACTTGTCATTTGTGACATCAACAATATGAAAGGGTTTGTTTCTTCCCACTGTAAGAATAGTATAATTTTTTAGTCCTACAATTTTTTCCCACACAATAACAACCTCCATATAACAGTTTAAATCTTAGTTGCATCTCTCACCGTGTCTCTATAAGTGGTAGATCCTAGGGTACTACATCTATTATTCAATTCTTGCTTATAATTAAGTTATAATTTTTAAGGAATGTAACTATCGTTCAGTATATTAACGTAATTTCGACAATTTTATGTAAATTCCTTCCTTTTATAAGACTTAAAAAATTGAAGACTGAAAAATAGGACAGGTAAGCTTCACTGTAGTGTATTTAAGAGGTAAAAAACAAGGCAATTAAAATTACCATTACCTTTTTATCTTTATTTCTACTTCAAGTATATATTAATCAATCTAAATAATATTCTCCCTAAGAATATAACTTATTGTAGAACCCTTTTCTATAAGGAAATTTAGTATAACTAGAATTTTCTGTTTTAATCGCTTATTCTTCTTAATCTATTCTTGCTCTTCATAAACATACTTTCTCACCAAGTTTTCTAGATTGTAAGAAGTATTCATTACAAGTTTCATGGTGTAATATTCTGAATGCCTTGATAATATATTTGATATGCATATTAATCCATCAGCATAAAATGAACTACCGATATCATTTAACAGTTTAGAAATTGAATATAATATTGAAGGATGCTGCCCCATATGCTCAGATACATCCTTAATCAATCTCATGTTAGATACTTTCAATGAATCCCACTCTTTTGTAGAATCATTCCATCGTGTTTGTGTAAATAAGTAACTCTTAATAATTTTATCTACATACCAGCTTCTTTTATTAGTCAATTCAACCATTTGATCTTTGAATTGATTCCATACAAACCAAAAATTATCATAACTATGCATTCTATCTTCAGCATAAATGAATTTTTGAAAACTTTTTCTTGGCCATTCGAATCCGAAAAATTACTGGAGAAAAACCACAATGTTCCACTATTTCTTTTGGTTTTTTCATGATATAATTCACCGTATTTATTTAAGAGTCAAATAGGTTAAAGAAGAGCTTGGAATCAATCCCAAGCTCTTCTTTAAATTTGTATCATTATCTAACTTTATTCATGATTTCATCATAATCAAAAATATCATTATTAACCTTACTTAATTCATTTAATCTTATATTTTTCTCAAATAAGAACCGTTTATGATAAATTAAGTTTGCTCCTTTAATTATATTGTTCATTGTATGAGTATCAGATAAAGCTCCAACCATTGCTCCTATTACCGGGACAACTTTTTTTCCAGTTTCTTTACTTATCTTTTTACCAATCTGTTCGAGGAGATTCTTAAAAATACCTGCTTCTACACCTTCTTTTCCTACCTTTTCGAGGGCCTTTTTTGCTTGAGCATTTGCTAAAGCACGTATCTGAACATACAATAACTCAGCTCCACCTTTTTGAGCCATTTGTTCATATGTTAATTTTGATAAAGACTCTTTTAAAGCTGTAACATTAGTAGCAAACATCATCCGGCCAATTATAGAACCTAGATTTTGCACATCTGATTCTAAATGAGGTGAAAGGCAAGTAATAGTAACACTAGATGCAAATTCTAACTCTCTAGGATCATCGATAACATCATAACCATAATATAATGCAACAGCTTGGACAGATCTATAATAGATAAAAAGGTATACGCTAAGTTAAATGGGACACCCCATAATCCAAAAAAACCAGTTATTCCTCCACCCAAAAAGGCTGAGGGTAAATCCAATAACCTTCTCCTATTAAGTACATTTCTTTCAATATAATAACTTTTTAATTGACATATTTGTTCAAATTGATATAGTTGATTAGTGTCATCTCTCAAAGATTTTAAAATATTGTCTTTATTAAATGTATATCGGGCTGAATTTTCATTAACAACACCAAATCCCTTACCGGCACTTTGTTTCACTTTTTTTATTATCGCCCAATCACTAGCTTTATTTATAGCATCTGATGTGACTTCCTTAAACTTCTCTGGCAATACATCTGATACTTTTTCTTTTGTTTTTATAATTTGCTTTTGTATCGGCCCCGGCTCAATAAACTTGTCATACTTCTCTGTTAGAGTTTCTAATAATTCTAATTCTCTTTGATCTAAGTAAGAAATTAATCCATCACTCATTATTTCCCCCTACTTTTCTATATAAATTATCTATCGATATCAAATAAACTCAATTGCTACCTACTCTTTTCATTTATATTAAATCTATTATGTTTTTTATTTGGCCTATAATATGGAAAATAACAATGAATTGTGAGGATTAATTCCGGAAAAGAAGTAATCGAAGAACGCTTTTTGAGATTCTCCATGAGATACACCAATTCAACATTTGTTCTGTTTTTTCTAAGTCAAAATAAAATTGTAATACTTTTGTTTCTCATTAGCATTATTCTTTAGTGTCCATGAAAAGGGTGCAATAAGAATGAATAGGGATCCATCTCAAAAGTTGTTTCTTCGAAATGTTTGCTTAGCATTTCCTTTTTTATATGGATGGTTCATTTTAAGTTCAAGCTTAATACCACTCATGAACACAGCGTTCTCTGTAATACAGTTTTGCATTTTTACTGACCCTACATGTTCGTAACTTATACCTTTAAATCCCTGATTTTTATCTTTGCAATCCAACATCTTTATTTCTTCTTTTTTTAACTTCTTCCATTTTAGTATAAAAACTTTCCTCTAAATCAATTTCAAAATAATTAGCAAACTTAGTGATATAGGCCAAACAATCTGCAAACTCT